>NZ_MUFF01000091.1:0-1121 GCF_001996105.1 Salinivibrio sp. IB643 | reverse complement strand
AAAGGTCTTGCATGAAAACAACTAAGGTTTTGTTTTTGCCGGACTCAAATAGAAGCTTTGTCGTTATTGATTCAATAAGACAAAGTCCAAGCACACTTGATTGTGTGAGTGACATGATATGTCACTGATTGAGAACTTTACTGTCATTCTTAAAGAATGACTTGTCAGCTTTCCAGATTGTTAAAGAGCATGTCGTTTGTCATTAGACAAACCACTTTATTATTCGCTTTCAGACACTCGTCGTCGCAACAGGGGATAACTGCTGTCTAAAAACGTATAACGAAGTGGTGGAGCTAAGCAGGATCGAACTGCTGACCTCCTGCGTGCAAGGCAGGCGCTCTCCCAGCTGAGCTATAGCCCCAATAATGACTTTTTCTCTATTGAGAGAATGGTGGGCGATACCGGGCTCGAACCAGTGACCCCCTCCTTGTAAGGGAGGTGCTCTCCCAACTGAGCTAATCGCCCATCTTTCAGACTTGGTGGAGCTAGGCGGGATCGAACCGCCGACCTCTTGCATGCCATGCAAGCGCTCTCCCAGCTGAGCTATAGCCCCGCGTCTGAGAAATGGTGGGTTGTACAGGATTCGANTGGTGGGCGATACCGGGCTCGAACCAGTGACCCCCTCCTTGTAAGGGAGGTGCTCTCCCAACTGAGCTAATCGCCCATCTTTCAGACTTGGTGGAGCTAGGCGGGATCGAACCGCCGACCTCTTGCATGCCATGCAAGCGCTCTCCCAGCTGAGCTATAGCCCCGCGTCTGAGAAATGGTGGGTTGTACAGGATTCGAACCTGTGACCAATTGATTAAAAGTCAACTGCTCTACCAACTGAGCTAACAACCCAATGGCGTCCCATAGGGGAGTCGAACCCCTGTTACCGCCGTGAAAGGGCGGTGTCCTAGGCCTCTAGACGAATGGGACACGCTGATATGTTTGGGAACATATCCTCTTATAACTTCAACCTATACAATCTGTGTGAACACTCGCAAGAATAGCGTCAGTAAGGAGGTGATCCAGCCCCAGGTTCCCCTAGGGCTACCTTGTTACGACTTCACCCCAGTCATGAACCACACCGTGGTAAACGCCCTCCCGAAGGTTAAGCTATCTACTTCTGGTGCAGCCCA
>NZ_MUFF01000010.1:0-79381 GCF_001996105.1 Salinivibrio sp. IB643 | reverse complement strand
ACAGATTGATGTAATAAAATAACAGATGATATTTATAAAGCTGTGAACAGGGTAATCACGCCCCCAATGTAATGTGTGGCAGAATACGATGCGAGTGAAAACTGGATAGAACACATTAGGGACAAGGGCACAGGATCGGCATGGCGTTTTTTATTTTTTTGCTTGTTTTATTGGCCGGTGGCGTGCTGGGTTACGGATGGCGAGCGCGTCAAGAGACAGTGGCGCTATCTGACTGGCAGGTTTACATGGCCAGCTTGGAAACGCCGCATGCCATTGTGACTGCCGAACAGGGCGACATTTTATATGCCAATGCTGCATGCGTAGACACCTTTTCGCTGGTCGATAGCCAACAGCAATTTAAAACCGCTACCCCGCGACAGCAGCAAGCCGTTCAGGCATTCATTATGGCGCAGCCTTGGCCGCAACCTTTTTCTCATGTTGATGCGAAAGTCCGAGCGCCGGGGGCGAATCGGGTGCGTGTCAACGTGCAGTTATCGGGGTTACCGATTCGTTATCGAGGGAAGCGAGCATGGGTTGTCTCCTTATCATCGGCGAATCAGCGCACCCATTGGCAGCTTCATGAGCAAGAGCAAGGCGTACTCTTGAGCGTGATTAACTCGCTGGAGGAGTTGGTGTGCTTTCAAGATGTGGAAGGGAATGTGGTCGGCACCAATGCGGCATTTGATCGTTTTTGGCAAGGCCGTGAGCAAGAAGCCATTGTTTGGCAAGCGGATCAGCCGCTGACGCAGCCTCAAACTGAACGGACATGGGCGACACAACATAATGATGAAAGCTGTTTATTAGAGACCAATATCACCGCACTTAAAAATGATAAACAGGCAATCATTGGTACCTTGTGTATCAGCCACGATGTGACCAACTGGCACCAGATGCAAGAGCGATTACAAAAAGAAGCGCAACAGCGCCAATCCGTTGAGCAGGTCTTAGAGCAACGTAGTCATTTACTCAGTGCGATTTTTAAATCGAGTATCGATCCGATTGGGATCTATGACCAAGACTACTATCACTTAGCTTGCAACCAAGCTTATGCTGATGCATTAGGCACGACGATCGAGGTGTTGGAAAACACCCCTGCGCAGAAAGTGGTCGATCCTGCTCTCTTCGATCAACACCGACAGCGTGATCAACAAGTATTGGATACGGGTGAAACCATGACTTATGAGGATGTCATTCTTGGTCAGTCAGGCGAGCAAACCTGGTATGAGGTGGCAAAATCACGCATTCAAGATCCGGTGACGGGCGATCCTGCCATTTTGCTGATGGCACGGGATATTACCGAAAGAAAAGACACGCAACAGCAGCTTGCCGACGCTATTATGGCTTTGCAAGCACTCAGTTTTGTCGACAGCCTCACCCAAGTGGCGAATCGACGTAGTTTAGATGAACAGCTGAGCAAACTGTGGCGTTCACAAGCGCGTGAAGGCACGCCACTTGCCTTTATCCTCTGTGATATCGATCATTTTAAACTGTACAATGATCACTGTGGTCATCAACAAGGTGACTGGGCGTTACAAAAAGTGGCAAACGCATTGACCTCAGCCGTTCACCGGCCGCTTGATGTGGTGGCGCGTTATGGCGGCGAAGAGTTTGCCATTGTATTGCCGCAAACCGAACTGAACGGCGCTATCCAGGTTGCCGAGACTGCACGCGAGCGGGTGCTATCGGCAGACATTGCTCATCATCAGGCAGTGAGTACCGGTAAAATTACTATCAGCCTTGGCGTTGCTTGTGTGACACCCTCCGCGGATGGTGATTACGGTGATTTAATCCAGCAAGCGGATCGCGCTTTATATCAAGCTAAACGCAACGGTCGAAATCAAGTGAGTGTAGTGAAAGGCATGCCGACATTACACGGATCAAGCCCTCGACGCGCCTCGGTCGCCGAATCGACTTACCTAGAATCTAGCGGTTAATCATCCTTTATGAAACAACTTAAAGTCCTCGCACAATATTATGTCGATTTACTGGTTAAACTCGGGATTGTGCGCTTTAGTATGCTGCTCGCCTTAGCCTTAGTAGCGCTGGCGGTTGTGGTACAAGTGGGCATCACGCTGGTGCTTGAAGGCACGGTCCAGAATATCGACATTATTCGTTCTGTATTTTTTGGTCTAATCATCACTCCCTGGGCGGTCTATTTTTTGTCAGTGGTGGTGGATCAACTGGAAGAGTCTCGTCAACGTTTATCCAAGCTCGTCTCAAAACTTGAAGAAATGCGCGCGCGCGATATGCGTTTAAACCGTCAATTAACCGAGAACATTGAGCAGCTCAACTTAGAGATAGAAGAAAGAGAAAAAGCTGAGGAAGCGCGGCAACAGGCGATTAAAGATCTGGAAAATGAAGTTTATCAGCGTGAAAAAGCCCAGTTAGAATTGGCTGAGCAAACCGCGTTACTGCGATCATTTATCGATGCCTCGCCCGATTTAATTTATTACCGCAATGCCCAGGGCCAGTTTTCCGGTTGCAATCGCGCAATGGAAGAGCTCACCGGTTACGATGAGAAAACCCTAAAGGGCATGACGCCTTGGGATGTTTATCGTGAAGATATTGCTGAAAAAGTGGTTGAAACGGACCAGCAAGTTTTTGATGCCAATGTCTCGATTACCTATGAACAATGGCTGGAATATCAAGATGGTCGAAAAGCCTATTTTGAGTTGCGAAAAGTTCCTTTCTTTTCACGAGACGGGCGACATCTAGGATTACTCGGCTTTGGACGCGAAATCACCGAGCGTAAGCGTTACCAAGACGCGCTAGAAAAAGCGAGTCGAGAAAAGACAGCGTTTATTTCGACCATTAGTCATGAACTTCGTACCCCGTTGAATGGCATTGTGGGGCTCAGTCAAATACTGCTCGACTCTCAATTAGACGATAAACAGCGTAATTACTTACGCACCATTTACGTTAGTGCCATCACGCTAGGTAACATTTTTAATGATATTATCGATTTAGATAAATCCGATCGAAAACGTTTGTCATTGCATCCTACCAGCATCGATCTGCGCGAGTTTGTGACCGAGATTGATAATATATCGACATTGATGGCGGAGCAAAAAGGCCTACGTTTTGAACTCGAGCGGGTCACAGACTTGCCCGAGTACGTTGCAGTGGATGCGACCCGTTTACGGCAAATTCTTTGGAACCTAGTGGGGAATGCGGTCAAGTTTACCAAGCAAGGTTGTGTGATTATCACGGTCAGTGCTGAGGTTGATCACGATACTGCTCATCTGTGTTTTGATGTTGAAGACAGTGGTATTGGGATCCCTGCGGATGAGCAAGATAAGATCTTTGCAATGTACTATCAGGTAAAACAAGCCGGTGAAAACCTGCATGCCGTGGGCACTGGGATTGGCTTAGCCGTTTCGCGTAAACTGGCGCGTTTGATGGGTGGCGATATCAGCCTCGACAGTGAAGAAGGTCAAGGCAGTACGTTTACACTTACGGTGAGTGTGCCACTGAGTGAACCCAATGAAGAACAGATGCCTTCCCCTGCGCTGATAAATAATGCGTTACGTATTTTGCTTGTCGAAGACATTGAACTAAATATCACCGTCGCCACCAGCTTGCTTGAAAGCCTGGGTCATGACGTCACCGTTGCTCGCGACGGGCAAGCCGCGCTTGATGCTTTTGTGCCTGGCGCGTTTGATCTCGTCTTACTCGACATTCAGTTACCGGATATGACCGGGTTTGATGTCGCCGCGACATGGCGACAGCATCACGCACATTTACCGCCCTTGGTTGCTCTGACGGCCAATGTGATCAACGATAAAAACAGCTACTTAATGCAAGGTATGGACGATGCTATCAGTAAACCCATTAGTGTCTCAGCCCTCAATCACGTGATTTCGCATCATGCTTTGGCCGGTGAGGCGGTATCTGCGCGGACTGCTGAATCTGAACCTCAGACGCAAGCGGCGCGGCCAGTGGCGAATGAGCAAGCTGAGCGCTTATTGGATATGGACATGCTCACCGGATACGTCGAGCTGGTGGGAATTAAGCCTGTACGCCAAAGTATCGAAATGTTTGAAGCAACCATGCCAGACTATATCGCGATCTTAGACTCGAACATGACCGCACGCGATCAAGACGGCATTGTTTCAGAAGCCCATAAAATTAAAGGCGCCGCGGGGTCGGTGGGGTTAAAACACATCCAAAAAGTCGCGCAAAAAGCCCAATCGCCTGATTTACCGGCATGGTGGGAAAACATTGCTGATTGGATCGATGAAATAAAAGCGGGTTACCCGCACGATTTAGCGGTATTAAAAGCCTGGTTAGATGAGCAAAGCGACACTCACCGTTAACTTGATAAGATCAAAAAAAGGCGCCTTAGATTGGGCGCCTTTTGCCTGTACAAACGGTAGTTTTCACCGACTATCGGCTTGGCGTTGACACTTACTGCTCTTCAATCTCGCCGCAGAAGCGATAGCCTTCACCGTGAATGGTGGCAATAATCTCGGGTGTGTCGCTGTGCGATTCAAAGTGCTTACGGATCCGGCGAATGGTGACATCAACCGTACGATCATGCGGTTTCAAATCGCGGCCGGTCATTTTCTTCAGCAGTTCAGCACGGGTCTGGATCTTGCCAGGGTTTTCACAGAAGTGAAGCAATGCACGGAACTCAGAACGAGGCAGTTTGAAGGTTTCTCCCTCAGGATTGATCAGTGAACGGCTGTTAATATCTAACGTCCAACCATTGAAGGTATAAACATCAACATTACGTTTCTCTTCACTCCCGTTCACACTGCTTAACGCACGCGTGAGCAGGTTACGGGCACGGATAGTCAGTTCACGGGGATTAAACGGTTTGGTGATATAATCATCTGCACCGATCTCTAACCCAAGGATTTTATCAACTTCGTTATCTCGCCCGGTCAGGAACATCAGTGCCATATCCCCTTGTTCACGCAGTTCACGCGCCAGGAGTAGGCCATTTTTACCAGGCAGGTTGATATCCATGATCACCAGGTGAACGTGGTGGTTTGACAGGATTTGATGCATTTCGTCGCCATCGCTGGCTTCAAACACATTGTAACCTTCGGCTTCAAAGATGCTTTTCAGCGTGTTACGTGTGACCTGTTCGTCTTCTACAATCAGAATTTGCGGGGTTTGCATTGGCGATACCTAATATCTAAATAGAATCCGGTTATATTCCACAGTCTAGACCGACTAGCCTGTGAAAAAAATTTACAAAATGCGAGGAATGTCTACCGCGAACCTCGCAACTAACATATGGCACGCCATCCATAGAGAAGTGTTCGTCGATGCTAGACAACGCACCGTGTGTTCCAGCTTGAGACGGGGGCATGGCGGACTTGATTCAACGCCAAGCCGAGCACTGTGCTATCCATTAATTATTGCCAATTGTATTCATTTAACAGCACGCTAACAATATATTAGGATGAAGGTTGATGATTTTTTTCATCCTTTATTGACCCCAATCAAAAGTATGTTACGTGTCAGTTAGTACCAACCATCCGTTTAACTTCATGAATAATCGTGCATAATTAACAATTAAGCATAGTATTAGTAGCCAATGGATGTAAATAATGTGTGATCAAAATACGCAGCAAGATTTGTGGAAAACTTACCAATCGATCGCTTTTCATGCCCCTCAAGCGCCCGATGCAGCTGCATTTGCTATTCTTACCGCATTTAATCCACGCAGCCAACCTTTATCTGACAATGAGAATTACTTACGTAATGAGCGGCTTGCCAAGGCGATGACGCAGGCCGGTCTCCGTTATTGGCCGATGAATGGTGGCGCACCGGATGGAAGTTGGTTTGAACCTGGTTTTGCGGTCGCGATTGCGTCATCGGATGCCGTGGCCTTGGCGAAAACTTGGGAGCAAAACGCGATTTACTGGGTTGAAAACGATACATTATGGTTGTTGCCTGCCTTAATGACAGACTTTACGCCACAATCACTTAACGTGCGTTTTTCTTCCTTGTTGGTGGCGGCAAAGGCGTAAACGACTCACCCTATTAATACTAAGGAGAAAGATATCATGGACGATAAACTGCCTGACTTATGTGACCAACACCCTGACGCGGTGCAATGGGTTCCGATGCAATGGTTTGACTATGGGGGAAAACGTGGCTTTGAAGGTCGAGTGCGAACGGTGCGTTGCTATCGCGATAACTCGAAAGTGAAGGCGTTATTGGCGTCGCCCGGTGATGGGCAGGTGTTGGTTGTTGACGGTTCAGGTGCCATGGATAGAGCTTTGTTAGGCGACTTAATTGGACAAAGTGCGGTCGATAACCATTGGGCGGGTATTGTGATTGCCGGGCCCGTGCGTGATGCGGCCACCTTATCCACCTTACCGCTGGGCATAAAAGCACTGGGAGTGTGTCCAATTAAAACGCACAAATACGGTCAAGGTGAGGTTGATGTGGCGATTACGCTTGCGGGGATCACCCTGACAGCGGGGGATTATCTGTATGCAGACCAAAATGGTGTAATCGTGTGCACCAATCCGCTAAACACGTGAATCAAAAACTTAGCCCTACCCCGAGTTGATAGATAGATTCGGGGGCGGCGTCGGCATCAAACTCAACATCTAGTCCGGCATTGACGCCAAAAGCGTCGCTAAATTGGTAGCGACTGCTGACGCCCCATTGATCAATTAAGGCGTTATCATTGTCATGGCTAATTTGGCTCGACACACGTAGCTTGTCGGTAAAATGATAATCAATGCCGCTGAGTAAACCATGCGCGCTGGTCGATTGCGCAGTCTCGCTTTTTAACTGTGTTCCTATGTAGACAGAGACATTCTGTAGTGGATAGCGATAGCCTGATTGGACCGTCCAACTGTCAAAGCCTTGGCTCGCCGAGGGAATAGACTGAATTAAAAAATTCTCTGATGCCAATTCAGGTGCGGTGTTCCACGTGGGTTTTTCAGCCCACGCGGGTGTCGCCACGACGTGTAGGGCGAGGGCCAACCATCCTAGTTGTTTTACGCTCACATCCTTTGCCTCTTAGCTTTTGATTAACGCTGAGCTCGGTGGGCTCTTGTTTGTTCGCTATCGTGAGTGTAGACAAAAAAACGTTTTGTAGCCCATGATCTGTGACGATCAAGCGGGTTTTATTGCCATCTGTGTATGACTCAGGCGGTTTTCATCGTTGTATGGGCGTACATCGTGAAAATGCCCCGCTTTTACTTGACGTTGCAGTTGTTGCCAATAGGCCGCCTCAAATAGCTCAGGATGAAGACGATCAAACTCTTTTGCCACCGTTCGGTTAACCAGTAAAAAGGTACGAAATTCCTCGGGGAATACATCGTTCTCTCCCACGCTGTACCATGGCTCAGCCGATAATTCGTCTTCAGGGTAGCGCGGCGGAGGAATACGGCGGAAGTTAACCTCGGTTAAATACGCGATTTCATCGTAATCATAAAAAATCACCCGATTGTGGCGACTGACACCAAAGTTTTTAAACAGCATATCGCCGGCAAAGATATTGGCGGCGGCCAGTTCTTTTAATGCATCGCCATATTCTTGTACCGCCTGGGAAATCGCCTCGGGTGCCGCTTGCTCTAAATAGATATTAAGTGGGATCATTCGCCGCTCCATGTATAGGTGGCGAATCCGTACTTCGCTGTCGGTCACCGTGATGCAAGACGGCGCCACCGCGAGCAGTTCGTCGATTAATGCGTCACTAAACCGATCGCGAGGGAAAATAAAATGACGGTATTCTTGGGTGTCGGCCATACGACCAACACGGTCATGCTCTTTGACCAGCCGGTATTTCTCCCGCACTTGGGCATGGGTCATTTGTTTTTGCGGTGCGAACTTATCTTTGATGATTTTAAACACAAACTCGTATGAGGGGAGGGTGAATACAGACATCACCATGCCTTTTACGCCGGGGGCGATATCAAATAAATCGTCTGAGTTTTCCAGGTGATGAAGAAACTCACGGTATAACTCTGTCTTACCATGCTTTTGACATCCGATGGCGGTGTAGAGCTCTGCGGGCGTTTTATTGGGCATGAGCTGATTGAGAAAGTCGACTAAAGCGGCAGGTACCGGCGCGTAAACCATAAAGTAGGAGCGAGCGAAGCCGAATACGATACTGACGTCATCACTGTCGGTAATGCAGGCATCAATATAGAGCTCACCGTGATCAGAAATCGCGAGCGGCAATACCAGCGGTCGGCGTTGATTGGCCATATCTAGCCTGCCAATCAGATACGCGCCTTTATTGCGGAAAAATGGCTGACGGACCATCTCAAGGGTGAAGCTCATTGTGAGCTGGGGGCCAAAGCGCGCCTGGAGGATTTGGGTTATTCGCTTAAGATCACCGGTTTTATCTCGCCAAGGTAGGGTAAACGGTGTGCTATCTAGCATTCGTTCTAGCGTGGCATAAATGCCTGCTTGAGATTGAAACCGCCGAAGTAGTGGCGTGGGGTACTTAGGAATTCGTCCCCCTTGAGCGCTTTGCACAAACAATTTGTCACGACGAATATTCCGATGCTCAAAGATCCGGCAGTAGACAGAGTTAAAAAAACTCTCAGCGATATCGTAGCGCGGGTAATCATCGAGCAACCGGATATAGGCCGCTTTTACCGCCATCAAAAACGAGCGAGTGGCGTGTTCTTTCCCAAGCATCGCGCGGAGCTGTTGGCTGACTAAGCCAACATGGTGGTCATAAAATTGAATACGCGTTTTAAGTGCAAGCTGCACGCTTTGCCAATTTTGTTGTTCAAAGCGTTCTTGTGCGCCCGATGTCACATCGAGAAAGCGACCGTACATGGCATCCGAGCCTTGTAAGATGGTGTTTGCAACCAGCTGCGCCATGGCGTCCTGTGTCATTTTCGCTCCTTTCCGTGAACGTTTTTCCCTCGGTTCAAGCTCGCAGAGTTTTGCTGAAAAAGCAATCGGCATCACTTTTTTGTTGACCTTGGCAGCATGATTCGATACACCTAAGGGGAACTCAACAAAATAAATGATAAACGCAACACACATGCAACTAACGATCAGCACCTTGACCACCACAACCACCATTATTACTGGCACACTTCGTGTTGGTGCGGGCTGATACGCACAGAATTTCCAAAAAAAGCCCGTACCTTCCCAGGTACGGGCTTTTTTTTATCTTAAAGAGAGAGGTCCCAAAAGGATGCGAGTTTTAAAATTTGGTGGTACATCGTTGGCCAATGCCGAACGATTTAGCCGCGCTGCCGATATTATTTTGAGTAATCAAGGACAAAGTGATGTCTCTGCGGTTTTGTCCGCGCCTGCTAAAGTCACCAACATTTTGGTCTCAGTGGTCGACAACACGGTTAAACATAGTGAGGCAGAGCTGCCACTTAAAGAGTTAGAAAGCCTTTTTACCGATCTTTTTCATGGGCTTGCCGAGTGTCAACCCAACCTTGAAACTCAACCTCTATTTGACAAATTAACCCGTAGCCTCGGACAGCTTCGTCAATATGTGCATGGCATGAGCCTGCTCGGTTTGTGTCCCGATAGCACCTATGCGCGCGTGGTAAGCAAAGGGGAACGTTTGTCGGTAGCGGCTATGCATGCGCTCTTAGAAGCTCGTGGCTATGCCGTGTTTGATATTGACCCCGTTAATTATTTTGCTGCGTCGGGCAGTTATTTAAGTGCCGAAGTGGATATCGAAGCGTCATCGCAGCGATTTAAACAATCTCCGATCCCGGCGCAACATATCGGGCTGATGCCAGGCTTTATGGCCGGAAATGAAAACGGTGAGCTGGTTACGTTAGGGCGAAATGGCTCTGATTACTCGGCTGCTGTGCTGGCTGCGTGTGTGCGCGCCCAATGTTGTGAGATCTGGACTGATGTTGATGGCGTTTACAACTGTGATCCACGTCTAGTGCCTGATGCACGCTTGCTAAAATCACTGAGCTACCAAGAGGCGATGGAGCTGTCTTATTTTGGGGCCAAAGTTCTCCACCCTAAAACCATTGCGCCGATTGCCCGGTTCCATATTCCTTGCCTCATCAAAAATACCGCCAACCCGCAAGGTGCAGGCACCCTCATTGGTGATGATAGTGGCGAGGATAAGCTGCCAATTAAAGGTATCACAACCTTAAGTGACTTGAGCATGGTGAACCTGTCAGGTCCGGGCATGAAAGGGATGGTGGGGATGGCATCACGTGTGTTTGGCGCCATGTCGTCGGCTGGGGTATCGGTTGTTCTTATCACTCAATCATCCTCTGAGTACAGCATTAGCTTTTGTATTCAAAACCAAGATAAAACCAAAGCAGAAAAAGCACTGAGTATCCACTTTGAGCTCGAGTTAAAAGACGGCTTGCTCGAGCCGGTTGAGTTTATCGATGATCTTTCAATTGTTTCCTTGGTGGGTGATGGTATGCGCACATCAAAAGGGGTCGCATCGCGCTTTTTCACCTCTCTGGCGGAAGTGAATGTCAATATTGTTGCCATCGCTCAAGGCTCATCAGAGCGTGCAATTTCGGCTGTTGTTCCCTCAGAACGGGTATCCGAGGCGGTCAAAGCCTGTCACGAAAACTTATTTAATAGCCAGCACCATTTGGATGTCTTCATTGTTGGGGTCGGTGGGGTCGGCGGCGAGCTCATCGAGCAAATTCGTCGTCAGCAGGCCAAGCTTCGTCAGCAAGGGATTGTGATGCGTGTGTGTGGGTTGGCCAATAGCAAGGGCATGTGGCTGAACAGCCAAGGCATTGATCTGGATACCTGGCGCGATGATTTACCCAACCATCTTTCCGACTTCAGTTTGGCCGGCATGATCCAGTTAGTGCAGCGTAATCACATTATTAACCCAGTGCTGATCGACTGCACCTCGAGCCAACAAGTCGCTGACCAATATACGGCGTTTTTACAGGCGGGGTTCCATGTGATCACGCCGAACAAAAAAGCCAATACCAGTAGCCTTGCGTATTACCACCAGCTGCGTCAGGCGGCGCGTGCAACCCATCGTAAGTTTATGTACGAGACCACGGTTGGTGCTGGCTTACCTGTGATCGAAAACTTGCAAAACCTGATTGCAGCCGGGGATGAACTGTCACGCTTTTCCGGTATTTTATCCGGTTCACTGTCTCACATCTTTGGCAAACTAGATGAAGGGGCAAGTTTTAGTGAAGCTACCAACGTGGCGCGAGAAAACGGCTTTACCGAGCCGGATCCACGGGATGACTTGTCCGGGATGGACGTGGCGCGCAAGCTTCTTATCTTAGCTCGAGAGGCTGGCATGGAGCTTGAACTCGATGACGTCAACGTGGAGCCGGCCTTACCGCCAGGCTTTGATCAATCCGGTGACGTCGACAGCTTTATGGCTCGGCTTCCTGAAGCGGATGCTTATTTTAAGCAATGGTCGGAGCAGGCTGCGCAAGAAGGGAAAGTATTGCGTTATATTGGTGGGATTGAGAACGGCCAGTGCTTTGTGAAAATTCAAGCTGTCGCCAGTGATGATCCAATGAATAAAATCAAAGACGGCGAAAACGCATTGGCATTCTACAGCCGCTACTATCAGCCAATTCCGTTAGTTCTGCGCGGTTACGGCGCAGGGACTGCCGTAACCGCGGCGGGGGTGTTTGCGGATCTGATGCGAACACTCGGCTGGAAATTGGGAGTATAACCATGGCGGTACGTGTTTATGCGCCAGCATCGATTGGTAATGTCAGTGTTGGCTTTGATGTGTTGGGTGCCGCAGTTAGCCCTATCGACGGCAGTTTACTTGGCGATGTGGTTGAAGTAGCTGATGGGGGAAAAACGCCTTTTTCATTGCGCTGCCAAGGCCGCTTTACCGATAAGTTACCGCCGGATGAGCAAGATAACATTGTGTACAAAGCTTACCTGGCATACGCCGCAGCCTTGCAGGCGAATAATCAGCCGGTCAAACCTGTCGCTATGGTATTGGAAAAGAATATGCCGATCGGGTCGGGGCTGGGATCTAGCGCCTGTTCGATTGTGGCCGCTTTGGATGCGTTAAACCGCTTTCACGATCATGCGTTAGATGAAACCACCATGCTGGCGCTAATGGGAGAGATGGAGGCATCCATTTCAGGCAGCCTTCATTATGATAATGTCGCGCCCTGTTACCTCGGTGGGTTACAGCTCATGCTCGAAAGCCAAGGCGTGATCAGTCAAGCGGTGCCGCACTTTGAAAACTGGTATTGGGTCATGGCCTATCCTGGTATCAAGGTATCGACGGCAGAGGCCCGTACTATTTTACCCGCGCAATATCGCCGTCAGGATGTGATCGCACACGGCCGTTATCTCGGTGGTTTTATTCATGCGTGTCACACCCAACAACCTAAACTGGCGGCCAGTTTAATATGTGATGTGATTGCTGAACCTTACCGACAAAAATTACTCCCTGGTTTTGCTGAAGCACGGGCGTACGCGGCAAACTGTGGGGCATTGGCTACGGGAATATCCGGTTCAGGACCCACCCTGTTTAGTATCTGTGACGATCAACAGGTTGCTGAGCGTTTGGCGCAATGGCTGCGCGAGCAGTATGTACAAAATAACGATGGCTTTGTTCATGTATGTCGCATTGATGGACAAGGCGCAAAAGAAATAGGAAGTCATGCATGAAGCTTTACAACATAAAAGATCACAGCGAAGTCGTTTCGTTTTCTCAAGCGGTTCAGCAAGGGTTAGGACGTGGACAAGGGCTGTTCTTTCCCGATGCTTTGCCACAGTTTGATGACATGGATGCACTGCTTGCCATGCCATTGGTTGAGCGCAGTGCCGAGATCTTGTCGGCACTGATTGGCGAGGAGTTGCCCAAAAGTCATGTGCGTGAGCTGGTCAGCGAAGCGTTTAATTTTGACGCTCCGCTTAAGCAAGTGGGCGAACATATTCATGCGCTCGAGCTTTTTCATGGGCCGACATTGGCGTTTAAAGACTTCGGCGGCCGTTTTATGGCGCAGTCAATTGCAGCGGTGTCTGATGGTAAAAAGATCACTATCTTGACTGCAACGTCCGGGGATACAGGGGCCGCGGTTGCTCACGCCTTTTATGGGATCGACAATATTGATGTGGTGATCTTATACCCAAAAGGCAAAATCAGCCCACTGCAGGAAAAGCTCTTTTGTACCCTCGGCGGCAATATCCATACTGTTGCCATTAATGGCGACTTTGATGACTGCCAAAGCCTCGTTAAACAAGCCTTTGATGATAACGAACTGCGACAGACGATAGGGCTTAACTCGGCGAATTCGATCAATATCAGCCGTTTGATGGCACAAATCTGTTACTACTTTGAAGCGGTCGCCCAAGTACCCAAGCACAAACGCGATCAATTGGTCATGGCCGTGCCGAGTGGTAACTTTGGCAACCTGACGGCCGGGTTACTGGCTAAAGCGATGGGGTTACCGATTAAACGGTTTATTGCCGGAACCAATGCCAATGACACGGTACCGCGTTATTTGCAATCCGGTCAGTGGGCACCGCATCAAACCGTGGCAACCTTGTCAAATGCGATGGATGTGAGTCAGCCGAATAATTGGCCCCGTATTGAAGAGCTGTTTCGCCGTCAGCAATGGCCGTTAGCTGAGCTCGCCTCTGGGTGGGCAGACGATGAAGAAACGGCAGAGAGCTTACGCGCGTTGGCTCAAGCCGGCTATTTATGTGAACCTCATGGGGCAATTGCTTACCGGTTACTTGAGCAGCAACTTGAAGATGGAGAAGAAGGGATCTTTTTATGTACGGCCCATCCGGCGAAGTTTAAAGAGTCGGTTGATGCCATTTTAGAAAAAGATATTCCCTTGCCCGGTCCGTTAGCCAAGCATGCGCAGATGGCACTGTTATCTAGCGAGCAAGACGCTGATTTTACCGCTTTAAGGGCGTATTTACTTCGATTGGCAAACGCGTAATAAAAAAAAGCCCGCTCTCTACGTAGCGGGCTTTTTATTGGGTGTATTCGACCTTTGTTTATAGCGAGCTAGTAAAGGTGCGAGTAATCACATCACGTTGCTGCTCAGGTGTTAGCGAGTTAAAACGGACGGCATACCCTGATACGCGAATGGTCAGTTGCGGATATTTCTCTGGATGCTTGGCGGCATCTTCCAACGTTTCGCGCTTCAGTACATTAACGTTGAGGTGCTGGCCGCCTTCGTTAACGGCTTGGGTTTCGATTTCGACTTCGCGATAGTCAAACTCACCCAAAGAAGACAAAGCAACTTCTTGGTCTGCTTCAAAGCCCTGTTTTGCACAAACACAACGAGCTTGGTCTGCGTCTTTATTGATCAACCAGATAGAATTAATAAGGTCATCATTGGCCGCTGAGGTTACTTGAATGCCGGTGATCATGGCCTATCCCCTTTATTGATAGTGACTTTAATGATGTAAGATTTCATCATTTTGAGCCCTTATGTATACGCCTTTTTCGATGTATATATATTGATTTAGGTCAACTTATGACCATTTCCAGGGGGCGGGTATTTATCTTGCATCAACATAAGTTCATTTATTTCAGTTATGTAGCACGTATTTAAGTGCAATAAAAACCTATTCGTATTAAATAACCTATCTATGTTGTTATTTTATTACAAATGAAAGTTTTTATGCGCTCATTGACTGCGCGGACTGGCTTTGTCAGGTTTTGTCTGTGTGCAATCGAGAAGCAACATTGCACCACTGGTGCGCAACGACGTAGGTGTGAGTTAGCGGGTTTGTTTTAATTACATGATTATTATGGAATTAAAAGGTTGGCATTAATCTTTCATAAGCAATATGGCCTGAATAAAGAGGCGACACTTTTGTAGCGAGATAAGGAGCGACTTATGACTCAGCCAATCACGACCATGCCCCGTACTAGCTTGCCAACGCCAAACCGTGCAGTTCAAGGCCGCTGCCAGCGTCACTATCACGCCCACACCGAGCGAACAAAAGATCGGACTCCCCACTGATTTTAAGCGGCTGCCTCGTTAAAATAGCGCCGGTGTGATGATAAGGAGCAACCATGACTCAGGCGCAAACGTGGCAGCAGGTGCTGGCCGAGGAAAAACAACACGCGTATTTTCGCGATACCTTAGCGTATGTCGACGGTGAAAGAGCCAAGGGCGTTCCGATCTTTCCCCCAAAAGACGATGTGTTTAATGCTTTTCGATTCACCGAGCTTGGTGATGTAAAGGTGGTGATCTTGGGTCAAGATCCCTATCACGGACCGAACCAAGCACATGGACTGAGCTTTTCGGTACGGCCAGGGGTAAAAACACCGCCTTCATTGGTCAATATTTATAAAGAGCTTGCGACTGACATTGACGGTTTTAAGATCCCCTCCCACGGTTACTTACAAAGCTGGGCGCAACAGGGTGTGTTACTTCTCAATACGGTGCTGACCGTGGAGCAGGGTAAAGCGCATTCACATGCTAAGTTAGGTTGGGAAACATTGACTGATCGCGTGATCGATGCGGTGAATTCGCAACGCGAAGGCGTTGTTTTTTTACTGTGGGGGGCACATGCACAAAAAAAAGGCAAAGCCATTGACCGTGATCGCCACCATGTATTGACGGCGCCTCATCCCTCACCGCTTTCAGCTCATCGTGGTTTTTTTGGTTGTAAACACTTTTCACAAACCAATGCATATTTGCTCGAGCAGGGAAGCAATCCGATTGATTGGCAACCGCGTTTAGATGACGAGACAGCGGATAAGCATGGATGAACGGTGAAGCGCTAGCCGATAAATAGACGCTAAGCGGACAGATGAGCGTTAAGCGGACGGATCAGCGTCGGATTGAAGATAAAAAAGGTGCTCATTGAGCACCTTTTAGTCATTTTATGTTGAGGGTGAGTTAATCGAGGTCCAGTTGAGAGAAATCGCCAAAAATATCGATGTCTTCCAATTCTTTTTTTAGCCGCTGTTTATCTTTCAGCGCTTCAATTTCTCTCCACTTACGTTTGGCTGGTTTTGCGCGTCCATTGCGCCGTGGTGGGTCTTGCTCAAACATATCGTTAAAGGCAATGTTTTCCATAGTCACCTCTTTTCACCTTGCGGTTAGTTTTTTTGATACCACACTCGCCCTAACATAAAATTGAACTATTTCTCATTTGTGGCAGTGAGATGAAGTTTTTATGAGATTGCGCTCACTGATTTTCCAAATCAGTGACGATTCACTCAACAGCGGCGAGTTTAAATTGACCTCGGTAGCCGTTCACGCGAAGATTGCGCGCCATATAATCATTCCTTTTTAATATGACGAGGGACAGTCAATTGAGCCTACTCACTTTTATCAATGATCTGATTTGGGGCTCGGTACTCATTTATGTGCTCATTGGCGGAGGTATCTTTTTCTCGCTGACGTTGGGCGGTATCCAATTTCGTCATTTCTCGCATATGTTCTCTGTTATGCGTCATAGCCGCCGCCATGACCACGGTAGCATTTCCTCTTTTCAAGCCCTTTGTACGGGACTCGCGGCGCGCGTGGGCACGGGTAACATGGCCGGTGTGGCGGTGGCATTGTCGTTAGGTGGGCCGGGTGCCATTTTTTGGATGTGGCTGATGGCATTTCTTGGTATGGCAACGGCCTTTGCCGAAAGTACCTTGGCGCAAGTGTATAAGGTACAAGATCCCGACGGTTATTTTCGCGGTGGGCCGGCTTATTATATGGAGCATGGCCTTGGCATGCGTTGGATGGGGATCCTTTTTTCTATTTTACTCATTCTCGCCTTCGGGTTGGTATTCAACTCGGTCCAAGCCAATTCTATTTCGCAAGCGGCTCAAGTGGCGTTTGGCTGGCCTCCTGTATACGTAGGCGCAGGATTGGTGCTGGTCAGTGGGTTGATTATTTATGGCGGTCTGCGACAGATAGCCCGAACCGCAGAAGTCGTCGTCCCAGTGATGGCGCTGCTATACCTTTCGCTGTCCTTGTATGTGGTGATCATGCACCTTGAGCAGGTGCCAGCCGTCTTTATGCTGGTGATAAAAAGCGCGTTTGGTTTACATGAGGCGGCATCCGGCGCGTTGGGTTATACCTTGGCGCAAGGCATGATCCAAGGGATTAAACGTGGCTTGTTTTCGAATGAGGCCGGGATGGGATCTGCCCCGAACGCGGCAGCGTCAGCGACGCCTTATCCGCCACATCCTGTCTCTCAAGGCTATGTGCAAATGCTCGGGGTTTTTGTCGATACTTTGGTGATTTGTACCGCAACTGTGGCGATCATTCTTCTGTCTGGAGAGTATATTCCCGGGGGGGAAGTGACGGGGGTTGAATTAACACAGCGGGCACTGAGTGCACAAGTTGGTGGTTGGGGAGAACAATTCGTTGCTGTGGCGATTTTTTTCTTTGCATTCACCTCGATTATTGCCAATTACTCGTATGCTGAAACCAATCTACTTTTTATCAATGGCCGCTGGCGTCCGGCACTCCCTTATTTTCGTGCGCTCGTTTTAGGTATGGTCATGTTTGGTGCATTGGCGGAGCTACCGCTTGTTTGGACGCTGGCAGACGCATCCATGGGGATGATGGCGCTCGTCAATATGATCGCGATTTTATTGCTGTCGGGAATAGTGAAACGTCTCGCGGCCGACTATCACACACAACGTTCGTTAGGGCGGGTGCCTGTGTTTGATAGTCGCCGGTTTCCTGAGTTACATAGCCAATTAGATGAAAAAGCGTGGCCGCTTCCTAAGCGCTAGGGGCAACGGTGTTTTTTTTACACCGGAATGATAGGCTTAGCGATAGACAGACAACAAAGGGGTTAGCAAAATGCTGATTGTGGTTTCTCCGGCAAAAACGCTGGATTATGAGTCACCGTTACCAACCGAACGATACACAAAGCCGCAGTTCACTCCGCATTCAGAGGCGTTGATAGCGGTATGCCGTCAACTGACGCCTGCCGATATCGGCTCATTGATGAAGGTGAGTGATAAAATTGCTAGCCTGAACGCGGTACGCTTTGCTGAGTGGTCACCGACATTTACACCTGACAATGCTCGCCCTGCAGCCTTGGCGTTTAAAGGGGATGTCTATACAGGCTTGGATGCAAATTCGATGTCAGAGCAGGACTTTGACTGGGCACAAGCGCATTTTCGCATGCTTTCTGGCCTTTATGGCCTATTGCGTCCGCTTGATTTGATGCAACCTTATCGCCTGGAAATGGGCACCAAGTTAGCGACGCCGCGTGGCGATAACTTGTACCAGTTTTGGGGCGATATCATCACAGATGCACTCAACGAGACGTTAGCGACGCAAGACAATCCGCTACTGGTCAATCTCGCCTCCAATGAATATTTTAAAGTGGTCAACAAGAAAAAACTCGCAGGTGATATTATCACGCCCGTCTTTAAAGACTGCAAAAATGGGCAGTACAAGGTGATCAGTTTCTACGCGAAAAAAGCCCGTGGGATGATGGCGCGTTATCTGATTGATCAACGAGCGACATCCGTGACAGATATTAAAGGGTTTGATGTTGCTGGTTACTACTTCAGTGAAGAACTGTCTAAAGGTAATGAGTTGGTATTTCTGCGCGATGAGCAGTAAAGACAAGACTGTGAGTAGTAAAAAAGCCCCAATCGGGGCTTTTTTTGATCGACGCTACTGGCGCGTCATCTCAGTGTAAGATACGTGCACGTATGGTACCTTCAATGGCTTTGAGTTTTTTCAATGCTTTATCCGCTTGCTCCATCTCCACATCAATGACCACATAACCAATCTGTGCCGACGTTTGTAGATACTGAGCGGCAATGTTAATGCCCTCATCGGCAAAGGTGGTATTAATTTTGGTGAGCACACCCGGGCGGTTGGCATGAATGTGCAGCAAGCGTGAGCGACCTTGATGCTCAGGCAATGACACTTCAGGGAAATTAACACACGATAGTGTCGACCCGTTGTCCGAGTATTTGATTAATTTTCCTGCCACTTCAAGGCCAATATTTTCTTGGGCTTCATGGGTCGAGCCGCCAATATGTGGCGTGAGTAACGCATTATCAAAGGCCTGCAGCGGTGAACTGAACGCTTCTTTATTGGTTTTTGGTTCCACAGGAAAGACATCGATAGCGGCCCCTGCGAGGTGCTGACTTTCTAAAACGCCGCAGAGCGCGTCAATATCAACCACGGTCCCTCGTGAAGCATTAATAAAGATTGCACCCGGCTTCATGCGTGCGAACGCGTCGGCATCAATCATATTTTGTGTGCTTGCGGTTTCTGGAACATGCAAAGAAACAATATCACTGCGATTCAGTAACTCTGTTAGCGAGTTAACTTGAATGGCATTACCGAGTGAAAGCTTGTTGTCGACATCATAGTAATAGACTCGCATCCCGAGGTTTTCGGCCAAAATACTGAGCTGAGTACCAATGTGGCCATAGCCAATGATCCCAAGCACTTTGCCGCGCGCCTCGTAAGAACGTTCAGCCGATTTTAACCATTCGCCACGGTGAGCCTTGGCGTTTTTCTCAGGAATGCCGCGTAGTAGCAATAAAATTTCACCCAGTACTAGCTCGGCGACGCTGCGAGTATTTGAGAAGGGCGCGTTGAAAACCGGGATACCGCGTTTCGCGGCGGCATCGAGATCAACTTGATTGGTCCCGATACAAAAGCATCCGACAGCCACCAGTTTTTTGGCCTGCTTAAAAACAGCTTCGGTGAGCTGGGTACGTGAGCGTAACCCAACAAAATGCGCGTCTTTGATCGCGGTTTCAAGGTCTTCACCAGTGAGTGAGCCTTTGTGATACTCGATATTGGTGTAACCCGCTTGTTTGAATGATTCAACGGCTGTGGGGTGGACGCCTTCGAGCAGTAAAATTTTTATCTTATTCTTGTCCAATGAATAGTGTGACATGTGGGCTGTTCTCTTCCTTAGAAACAATAGTGGGTCGCAATGTTGCGCCTGAACGCCGGGGGGTATCGTCACCCTTTCCCCTAGATTTCTGGTGAAGACAGTGCAATGGGTGACGTGGTCAGTAGCCTGATCTTTTTACGCCAAGTCGCACATGGGCCTGCGATGAACCGGTATCAGAACAGTGACCAAGATAACAAAAATTTATATAAGGGGTAAGAATTATCCGTTCTATGCCATAAAAAAAGCACCTTTAAAAAGGTGCTTTTAACTTATTGATTACATTGAGCGCAAACGGTTGGTTTTTAATGCTGCTAATGGGCGGGTATAAGCCGTTGAACTGCAGGGTTATGCGTTTATTCTGCCGCTTTTTTCACCCCGGAATCGGTGCCGGTTAGGACGATATCGGCACCGCGGTTGGCAAATAAGCCTACAGTCACCACGCCCGGGATCCCATTAATGGTATCTTCGAGACCTTTAGGATCCTGAATCTTGAGGTTATGAACATCCAGGATAACATTGCCGTTATCAGTCACCACGCCTTGACGATAGCAAGGATCACCGCCCAGCTTGACAAGCTCTCGTGCCACGTAAGAGCGGGCCATTGGGATGACTTCGACAGGGAGCGGGAACTCGCCAAGCACATCGACGTGTTTGGTATCATCGATAATACAGATAAATTTATCGGCAATGGCGGCAACAATTTTCTCGCGCGTCAATGCGGCGCCGCCGCCTTTAATCATATGATTGCGCTTATTGATTTCGTCCGCACCGTCAACATAGATATCGAGGTGGCCCACTTCGTTGGCATCAAAGACTTCAATCCCTAGCGCTTTTAAGCGCTCGGTCGACGCGTCTGAGCTTGATACCGCCCCTTTAATTTTTTCTTTCATTGGCTCAAGGGCATCAATAAAGTAATTCACTGTCGAGCCGGTGCCAACGCCAATAATACTGCCTGGCTTAACATACTCTACCGCCGCTTCACCGGTGGCTTTTTTCTTTTCGTCCTGGGTCATGGTAACTCCTGCGTAACGGGGAATAAGGCGTGATTATAGCGAAGCCAAATCGTGGCGTCAGGCTATGGGTCGCGAAATCGATGCGAGTTAACGTCTAAGTTGGCGAAATGATGGCTCACCAATGCCAGTGTTGGCTTGGTGTCAGTATATGGGGTAAAGGAATATCCCATTGCTCGCAAGGTAATGAATGCCAACGTTGGCAATCATGGGCGAGGCCAATGGCGGTCGCATTTGGCGCGCACAAACCCAGCGTGCGATCATAGTAGCCGCCACCCATGCCTAGACGCTGGCCGTCGGCGTCAAAAGCCACTAATGGCGTGGCGATGATGTCCAGTTTTGAGCTAGGGATCAGGGTGCGAATATCTAAAGTGGGCTCGGCAATGTTATAACGATTAAGGCGCATGCGCGTGTGAGGGTGGTACTGTAAAAACAGCAAATGGCCGCGACTGAACGGATGAACAACCGGTAAATAAACCTGTTTTCCTGCCTGCCAGCAGGCGTTGATTGCCGGTTGGGTGTCCAACTCACCGTCAAAAGAGAGGTATAAGGCGATACGCTGCGCATGAACGACGTCAGGTAATGTCATAAAGCGTGCCGCAACCTGCTGGGCCGCCTCGGTTTGCTGTTCAGGCGAGAGCTGGCGACGCGCGTGACGGATGGTTTGGCGAATCTGCTGTCTGGGCTGCATAACTGTCCTTAATGCTAGCCTGTAAAGGAGGGCCCCGGGATGCCGTTGGGATCGATGGCCCTTGAACCCGCTGGTTCAAGGCGGGTGGGTAGTATAAACCGTAGGCTTCTCGGTACGAGCCGAGCTTGCTCAGTAGCTTATAACAACACACCCTTCGGTTTGCTTATCGGCTCAGGGACGTTGATCCGCTGACAAACACCCCAGGGAATTCGATTATTTTTGCGATCCTTGCACTGCCACTGCTTTATCGAGTTGGGCGGTCATCAGGGCGGTCCGTTGCTTGACCTGATCTTCAACTGTCTCCAACGCTTGTTTGGTATCATTTAATTCATGACAAACATTCAAAGCGGCAATGGCAATTAGTTGCTCTGTATTGGTTACTTTAGTGCGCTCTGCCAGCCGATGCAACCGTTGATCGAACTCGTTTGCTGCATCTTTAAGCGCTTGCTCTTGTCCAGGCGGACAATTGACGCGAACAAGGCGATCCAGGATTTTAATTTCAACCGGTTGTGTGTTCATAGTCCCAAGCTGGCTCCTCATACGGCCCGCAATGTCGAGGGCCAGATACAGAATAATGGCGCTATTCTAGCAATTATTTTCCCGAATACACTACATCGAAAGTTGCCTTGGTGAGTGATGCAGAGAATTTAGACAAAAATGGACACCGAGGGGTTGATCTTTATCATCGTGGCAACGGCCTTCCTGCTTTTACACTGGGCTTGTGACCACCATAATGGACAGAATAATTCTGCATCGCACAAGCTGGCCAAGAATCACGGGTTTTTTCGCTGAGTGATTCAGCCCTGTGGTGTGAAATGCTAAACTAACCCACTTATTTTTGAGCGCACGACCAAGGGCAACATTGTGACTGAAACCCGTTTACCCGCATATGCGAAGACTGCAGAAATATTAACAGCAGATAGTCTGGCGGTTACGCCGGCAGAAATGCATGGATTGATCGCCGGTATGCTAAGTGGTGGCTTGGCACTGGAAGAGGGGAGTTGGCTAACCATGCTTTATGATTATACCAACCAAGGAATGGGCTGGCCGACCGAGTCAAAAACCTTGGCCATGCAGAGCTACCATCAATTGAAAACCCAACTGACAGGAACGGATTTAGATCTCGATATTTATGTTCCGGATGATGAACACTCGGGTGTCGTTGCCCGTGCAGAAGCGTTAGTGGAGTGGATTAATACCTTTCTTGCTGGCGTTGGTCTGATTGGGACAAAGGGGCGTAAACTATCCAAAGACGTCACAGAAGCGCTCAGCGATTTAAAGGAAGTGGCGCAGTTAGGGATTGACGAAGACGGAGATTTGCAAGAGCAAGCGGACTTGCTTGAGCAAGTTGTTGAGCATGTGCGTGTGTGTAGCTTGGTTGTCCATGCCGAGCTTGGCGCACGTCTTGAAACTGACGACGAGACGCCAAAAACGCGCCATTAACCGCAATGACGTCTGCGGTTTGAGGCGTGGTGATGACTCAGGGTGAGGAAAAGTAGGATGAAAGCCTATGACATAGTGATTGCTGGTGGTGCAATGGCTGGCGCAACCGCGGCACTGGCGTTAGATACGCTAAGTGGCGGGAGGTTACGTATTGCGGTCGTTGAGGCGATGATGCCAAACCATGGTGATCACCCAGGTTATGATGCGCGGAGTATCGCGTTAGCCGAGGGCAGTTGCGCTGCTTTTGAGCAACTGGGACTTTGGGAGGCGTTGGCGCCGTTTGGCACACCGATCCAGCATATTCACGTTTCAGATCGTGGTCATGCTGGGCAAACGCACATTGATGCGCAAATGCAGGGCGTGTCATATCTCGGTCAGGTCATTGAACTGGCAGATGCCGGCGCGGTATTGCACCAAAAACTGCATGCGCGTCCCGCCATCGATGTCTTTTGTCCTGATGCAGTGATCGCGATTGAGCGAAAGCTTGACGCTGTTACTGTCACACTCAAACAAGGACAATCGCTAACGGCATCATTACTCATTGCCGCTGATGGCGGTCGCTCGCCTTGTAGTCGTTTGCTCCATCTCCCCCGGCAGCAGCACGACTTTGGTCAAGTGGCTGTGATTGCCAATGTGTCTACGGCGCTTCCGCATCAAGGTCACGCCTTTGAGCGTTTTACCGACACGGGGCCCGTCGCGTTACTGCCCATGTCGCAAGGACGTTGCTCATTAGTGTGGTGCATGACTCCCGATGAGGCGCAATCGCTCACCCAAGTCAGCGATTCGGTTTTTTTACAACGCTTACAACAGGTTTTCGGTTGGCGTCTTGGTAAGTTACTTCATGTCGGAGAACGTCATGCCTACCCGCTGGTGCTCAATCAGGTCGTGCGGCCGGTGAGTCATCGTGTGGCGGTGGTTGGCAACGCAGCACAAAGTTTACATCCCATTGCAGGACAAGGCTTTAACCTCGGCCTGCGAGATGTCATCACGCTGGCTCAAACTGTCAGCGCAGCCTTCCAGCGCGGGCAAGATATTGGCGCGATACCGGTCCTGATGGATTATGCCAGTCAACGCCAGCCAGACAGAGACACAACCGTCGCACTAACATCAGGGCTCGTTCATCTTTTTTCTAATCAAAGTGCACTACTCGCGGCTGCACGGAACGCAGGTTTGGGGTTGATGTCGACCATAGAAAGGGTGAAACAACCCCTTGTGCAACGCACCATAGGATGGGTAGAACCGAAATGAAGATGATCAATGCAGATGTCGCGATTGTAGGTGGTGGAATGGTGGGGCTAACACTTGCCGCCTCACTGGCAGAAACGGACTTACGCATCGTTGTGATTGAAGGTAAAAAACCGGTAACAACACTAGACGATCTACCAGAAAACCGTGTATCGGCACTGAGTCGCGCGAGCGAGAATATGCTTCGTGCCTTAGATGTTTGGCCGGGTATCGTTGCACGCCGACTGGCAAGCTATCAAAAAATGCACGTTTGGGAGAAAGATAGCTTTGCGCAAATTGATTTTGACGCACAGGCATTTGGTCAGCAAAACCTAGGACACATTGTTGAAAACCGCGTGATTCAACTTGCCCTGCTCGACAAAGTGCAGCAGCAGAGTAATGTCACCATTCTCATGCCTGAGCAGTGCCAGTCTATGATGCAAGGTGAGCGCGAAACCTGGTTGCAATTGGCCTCGGGAGGTGGTGTGACGACAAAGCTGGTTGTCGGAGCCGATGGCGCTCGCTCATGGGTGCGCGAGCAAGCACACTTTCCATTGGTTCAGCGAGATTATGGACACCATGCAGTGGTGGCAACGGTACGTACAGAAGCCCCTCATCAAGGCGTCGCGCGTCAGGTTTTTACGCCTGATGGCCCTTTGGCGTTTCTACCACTGTCCGATCCGCATTTATGTTCCATTGTTTGGTCGGTGCCGCCTGAACAAGCGTCGGAGTATCGCGACATGGCGTCTGATGGATTCGAGCGGGCGCTCACCGCTGCCTTTGACGCTAGATTAGGGCGATGTGAGGTGGCCGGACCGCGTGCGAGTTATCCTCTTAGCATGCGTTATGCTCAGAATTTTGCCTCTGAGCGCATTGCCCTTATCGGTGATGCCGCACATACCATTCATCCGCTTGCCGGTCAAGGGGTGAATTTAGGGATGTTAGATGCGGCCGCGTTAGCACAGACACTCGCGCAACTTTCAGAAAAAGGGAAAGATGTGGGGGCGTATGCGTCACTGCGTCATTTCGAGCGTTGGCGTAAAGCGGAAGCCATGCAAATGATTGCGGCGATGCAGGGATTCCGGAGCTTGTTTGATGGTCAAAATCCAGTGAAAAAGCTCGTTCGTGGTGTAGGTATGCGCGCGGTGAATCACCTACCCGGCGCCAAACAGCCCTTTATGGCCAAAGCCTTGGGGCTAGAGGGAGAGCTCCCTGATCTCGCGAAGCCACCTGCTCGGCGCGCCCATTTTTCTTGATCGTGTGACAACGAAAATTGGCGAAAAAAAGAAAATATGCTAAATAGCATGACGAACAGCTTGTCTGGAAGTTTGTATTTACCGACCGATGTTGCACATTAGCACTGGGTACAACCAGAGCACTGGCTACAACCTGAGTCTTGGGTCTAACAAGGTCACTGGGTCTAACAAGGAACAATATTATGAGCGATATTCCATCCGGATTAAAATTTACTGAGACGCATGAGTGGGTGCGTCCTGAAGGGGAAGGCCTCTTCACCATTGGCATTTCCGATCATGCTCAAGCGTTGCTTGGTGATATGGTTTTTGTTGATTTACCTGATGAAGGTGACACCTTTGATGCCGGGGATGATTGCGCAGTGGCCGAGTCGGTCAAAGCGGCGTCAGATATTTATGCGCCGATTTCCGGGCAAGTGATCGCCGTGAATGAAGAGTTGGATAGCGCCCCAGAATTAGTCAACAGCGATCCTTACGGCGATGGTTGGCTTTTTCAAGTTCAAGCCACTGACGAATCAGAAATTGATGCCTTGTTTGATGCACAAGGGTATGAAGAAACCTTAGGCGACCAAGATGCCGATTAAGGTGTAGTACCAACCGTGTGCCACTAGCATTAACAAGTGAGGGATCCTGGCGGGATCCCTTTCTGTTTATTGGCTTCCCGGTCAGTGACGTCGGCGTGATCAAGCGCCGACGTCACCTGTGTTTGCCAAGCCGTATGGGAGATGCCAAGCTCACTACTTATTCATCGTCAGTCAGAGAGTAAGGTAGAGGCTCACGCTGCCAGATAAACTCTGGCGCAGCCGCTAGGCGAAATGCTGTCTCGTCATCGAGGTTGTTTGGCAGAACCGCTAGCACTGCTGCCTGGCCATTAGCTTGACGGTAACCGGCAAGCACGGTTCCACCAGAGCGCCAGTTTTCACCGACAGAACGCTCGATTTTATCCCCAGCCACCGGTGTATGTGTGGCTTGTCCTGTGAGTTTATACATGGCCCGCTTGTTTATTCCTCGGTATTTAGCGCGAGCAACGGTCTCTTGGCCGGTATAACAGCCTTTGGTGAAGCTGATGGCATTCAATGCCTGCAAATTCAACGATTGAGGAATAAATTCACCACTGGTTGCGGCTTCTATGCGAGGGAGTGCGGCATCGATTTCATATCGATCCCAATATTCACTGCTGAGAAGGACCGCGGACGACTGAGACTGATTCACGAGCGCGGTTGCCCCCTCGGGAGTGATCGCGAGTAACCAACGATGAGGCGCGATCATCACCGCCGTTCCCTGCTCGCCCTGGCGGACGTTACCTTGTGGGCCAAAGTGGTCAGTCACCCACTTTTCCGCCTGGGTGCCAACCACGCCAAGAAGTACGCAGTCAACTTTATCAAATGCGATCTTAGAGAAGATGGCGTATTTTTTGACTTCCTGTAATTGGGTTGCCTCAATCGATGCCGGCTGCACCATGGCTAAGCCATCTTGGAAGTGGAAAAAACGTAACACGGACCAGACTTTACCTTTTGGATCGCAATGCGCCGCTAAGGTTGATTGATCCACGTCGAGTTGCTCAATATCGCAAGTGAGCTGGCCTTGTAAGTATGACTTGGTGTCGTCGCCACTAATTTTGGTTAACGCCCAATTATCGAGGGCAACAATGGCCAGTTCCGGCGTCTGGTCACTGGGGTGTTGTGCCACAGGCTCAAAAGCTTGGGTTTGATACCATTCGCTCATATAAATCACGCTCTCCGTTGAGAAAACACAGGCTATTTCTCGTATAGTAATGGTGCATAACAGGCTTGTCAGCCTTTGTATTGTAAGGGTATTGCGCCAAACGGCGGATTAACGCTAGAGAGCTCTCAGATTCGTCTTTTCTTTTTTGGGAAAAGTGGTCGTCAGACCCTAGCGTTGATAGTATCCATCCACTGATATCAGTGATAGAGGTCAACATGGTTAACACTGAAGATAAAGCGCGAATTCGTTGGGCATGCCGTCGGGGGATGCTGGAGCTTGATGTATTGGTCATGCCTTATTTTGAGGCATGCTACGACACATTGAATGAAAATGAAAAACAGGATTTTGTCGCATTTTTAGAAAGCGCCGACCCGGATCTGTTTGCCTGGCTGATGGGGCATGGTAAACCTGACGACCCTAAGATGGTCTCTGTTGTCGAGAAGGTGGTTGCCTATAACCGAAGTAAGTTGCGTACATAGCCAACTCCATTGCCCGCGCTATGTCACCGTCTGTTTATTCCTGGTCGGGATGATGGTGGCATGGCTATTGGCGGTGCATGTGTCCCTCCCTCTTTGCGCGCGTGCTTTCCTGACGCTTCACGTTGTCCGTGAATTGATTCACTTTCAACACCGACTGGTCGAGAGTACCGGCTGTGTCACTGTGTATTTTGATGATTGGATAAGGCTACCCAGCGGCGAACGCCAACCCATTACATGTATCTGGGCGACGCCTTGGCTGATGATGCTCAAAGCGCAATCGGATGCGCGCTGTTTATATTTGTGGCGCCATGGCTTGCTGGACTATCATTTTCGTCTGCTTTATCGGCATTATTGTCAACCAAAGCAGGATAGTTTGTGACATATTTATGACGTCTCGGTTGCCTTGCTTTACTTTTTCCTAACATCGCCGATAGGATATTTAGTGCAATACACTGTAATGAAAAAGACTTTCTTGCTCGGATGGATCCCACATACCTCTTTCGGTTTGAAAACAACGTTGCAACCTTTAATCAGCAACTGACCGACTTTCGAGCACGCAGTGCCTCCCTTGGGTTAGAAACCGTAACGATTGATGACGTCCAGACAGCCATGCAAGCTTATGCAAATGGGTTTAGCGAACTGGGTGACGGCTATCAAACATTAGGCTTAACGACAGATCAAGGCTTAAGAGGCCAAATGTAAAGCGCGAGTCAAGCGCTCGTGGCCGCAACTGAAAACGATATTGTGATGCTGAGTAGTATCCAAAAAATGGTGGTCGATGTTAGCCGAGCGGTGCAGACTTTACACCAAAGCGCAGAGCCGGTGGAGTCTCGCACCGAGCAAACCGGCACCGCACTGGCGACGCAGCTGGATATTATGGATATGAGTACGCATATTGCGACGGCGATAGAGCAGCAAAGCTCGGTTGCTAAAGAAGTTAACCATAACTTGCATAACATTCAAGACATTGCCCAGACGAGTACTGAACGCGCGATCCAAAACCGTCAAGCTGCTCATCAAGTCGCAGAAGAAGCGGCTAACTTAGAGCGGGCCGTAAGTGAATTTAAAAGCTAATCATACGGCCAGTCGAGAGACTGGCCGTTGTTTATTGCGACGATACCATGCGCCACATTAGCAAGGCTGATCGGGAACGAGGATGGTTGGGCCTGATTGAGCATGAGCGTCAGGATAGTCAATGGTGTAATGTAGACCACGACTTTCTTTGCGTTGCATGGCACAACGCACCATCAATTCAGCGACTTGGAGTAAATTACGTAATTCGAGCAAGTTATTTGAGACACGAAAATTAGCGTAGTACTCGTGCGTTTCTTGTTTAAGTAGCTCAATGCGACGCAAAGCACGTTCTAAGCGCTTGGTTGAGCGCACAATCCCCATGTAATCCCACATAAACAGGCGCAGCTCATGCCAATTGTGCTGAATCACCACTTCCTCATCGGAACAAATCACTTGGCTCTCATCCCAAGCTGGCAACGCTGTGTGTGGCTCGATATGGTCTGAGTGGGCTTTAATATGCTCAGCGGCAGACCACGCATACACCACACATTCGAGCAACGAGTTAGAAGCCATGCGATTTGCACCGTGTAGCCCGGTATAACTCACTTCACCAATGGCATATAAACCAGGCAGATCCGTAGTGCCATTTTTATCCACCATCACACCACCACAGGTATAGTGAGCGGCCGGAACTATCGGGATGGCGTCTTGGGTCAAGTCAATGCCGTACTCTTTTAGCTTCTCGTAAATGGTGGGGAAGTGCTTGGTGATAAATTGCGGATCTTTATGGCTGATATCGAGATACATACAATCAGCGCCAAGCCGTTTCATTTCATAATCAATCGCACGCGCCACGACATCACGGGGAGCAAGCTCACCACGCGGATCAAAGTCTTGCATAAAGCGCGATCCATCCGGGCGTTTTAGGTGCGCACCTTCACCACGTAATGCTTCGGTTAGCAAAAAGTTACGCGCGTCAGGGTGGTATAAACAAGTCGGGTGGAACTGATTGAACTCAAGATTCGCGACACGGCAACCTGCTCGCCATGCCATCGCAATACCATCACCAGAAGAAACGTCTGGGTTAGAGGTGTACTGATATACTTTAGATGCGCCACCTGTTGCCAGCACCACATAATTACAGCGGACAGTTTCTACAACTTCTTGATTGCGATTCCAAATATAGGCTCCTAACACATGATTAGGGCCACCGAGCCCGACTTTTTTACGCGTGATAATGTCCAGCGCGTTATGACGCTCGAGTAGGGTAATATTAGGATGTTGTCGAACGTTATCTTGCAATGAGTTTTGCACCGCCATACCGGTTGCATCGGCGGTGTGTAGAATACGTCGGTGACTATGACCACCCTCGCGAGTGAGATGATAACGCGGGGTTTCATCATCACTGTCTTCTTGATCGAAGGGCACGCCGCCATCAATCAGCCATTGAACACAGTCTTTGGCGTTACGGGCGATAAAGTCGACAACATCGGTATCACAGATACCGCCACCGGCTATTTGTGTATCTTCGACATGGGACTCCACCGAGTCTTGTTCGTCAAAAACAGCGGCAATGCCGCCTTGTGCGTAGAGTGTCGCCCCTTCACTGAGAGGGCCTTTACTGAGTACGATAACTCGGTGCGTGGGCGCCAAACGTAGCGCCAACGATAAGCCAGCGGCACCGCTGCCGATGACCAACACGTCACATTGATGTTCCTGAGTTGTGGTCGTCATGATCCCTAATCCTCTTTCTGCGCTCCCAATGTTACACCAATTTGACGCGGCCGCGCGCGCGAAGATCAAATCCAGTCTTGCTTGGGGGAAAGTTTGCAACCGTGGCATTGTTTGGGGGACAATACACGCAGCCAAAGACGCGCGCTTTGGTCATTCCGTCACAGTAATGTGATTTCACGCATAATAAAACCAACATGGTGAGGAACTTTTCTCCTAAGCGGTCATCGAATTCTCAGCGAAAGCTCGCAAGCGGGTTTAACCGCGCTCTGACAACGTCGGACCTAGAATGTCGATAATCGGGCGAAAAGACCAACCAAGGAGTAAACGCTCGAATGGGCGAGCAGCTAACCGACCAGGTTCTAATAGAACGTGTACAGAATGGTGACAAGCAAGCTTTCAATCTGTTAGTCGTCAAATATCAAAATAAGGTATGTAACCTTATTGCCCGCTATGTAGGCTCACATAGTGGTGATATTCCGGATATCGCACAAGAAGCGTTTATTAAAGCGTATCGTGCTTTGCCGGGGTTTCGTGGCGAAAGTGCGTTTTATACTTGGTTGTATCGCATTGCAGTGAACACCGCGAAAAACCATTTGGTGGCACAAGGACGACGTCCGCCAGGCAGCGATATTGACGCCGACGAAGCAGAAAATTACGAAAGTGGGGGGTCGTTAAAAGAAATATCGAACCCTGAAAACTTGATGTTGTCTGAAGAATTGAGGCAGGTGGTGTTTTCGACCATTGAAACACTGCCTGACGACTTAAGAACCGCAATCACCTTACGAGAGCTCGATGGGCTTAGTTATGAGGAAATTGCACAGGTAATGGATTGTCCAGTCGGTACGGTACGGTCGCGTATATTTCGAGCGCGTGAAGCGGTAGAAAAGCGCATCCGGCCACTGATGAAACGGTAACGAGTTTTACTGGCTGCATGACGGTGACTTGAATGACTGATAAAGAAAAAATTTCGGCGTTATTAGATGGCGAACTGGTGGACACGTCGGTGATCCATGATATAGAGCGAGATAATAGCGCACAACAGGCCTGGAGCGACTTTGGCATCATTCGTGATGTGATGCGTGGTGACGCGCCTGGCTCGTTGCAATGGAACATTGCCGGTTCTGTCGCGTCCGCGTTGGAAGCAGAACCGGCTTATCAAGGCGCTCACGTTGACAGTAACGTACACCCGATGCACGAGTTACAGCCGCGTCCGGAAAAGGCGCGTCGCCATCTACCTGGCTGGCTGCAACAGCTCACTCAGGTCAGTGTCGCCGCTTGTGTTTCTCTCGCCGTGATCGTAGGCGTGCAGCATTATAACCAGTCTGAACCAACGTCTCCGGGGGTTGGCAATCAAACCCAACCGCCAGTATTGGAAACGATTCCTTTTGCAGGTGCTGCTGAACCGGTGAGTTTAAGCCGGAATGATTTGCGTGCGACGCCTTCAGAATCTGAAATGATGGAGCAGCGTCGGCGCGTAAATGCAATGCTCAAAGACTATGAATTGCAGCTAAGGTTGAATAAGGATAGTCTGTCTAGCAATCAGACCATGGCACCGTCGACAAGCAGTAGTAAGCAATGAAAAAAATTCTGATCGGTGCGCTTGCGCTGGTCAGTTTGATGTCTGCGCAAGCCTCGGCCGAACCCTCTGCCGAGGCTTTGTTACATCAAATGGATACCGCAAGCGATACCTTGGACTATGAACTGTCCTACATTCTCGTTGGCAAAAATAGCCTAGAGCCACTGCGTTTTCGCCATGCACGGGTAGGTGGCGAAGCGTTTGGTCATCTCATGTATTTGAGTGGTCCGTCGCGAGAAGTAATTCGTCGCGGAAAGGAAATCAGCTATTTTGAACCTGGTTATGACCCTTTCACGATCGCCAGTGATCATATGGTGGCACCATTGCCTACTCTCATTCAGGCCGATATTGATATACTGGCAAACCATTATGACTTTGTCTCAATGGGACATGCGCGCGAGGCGGGCATGGATTGCCAGGTTGTACGTATCACACCGAAAGATGGTGAGCGATATTCTTACGTGCTTTGGCTAGACCAAGACAGTCACCTACCAGTGAGAGCCGATTTACTTGACCGAGATGGGGATCCGCTTGAACAATATCGCGCCTTATCGCTGGTGGTTACGCCTAAAATTAACGACGCGATGCAAAAACTCACGCAGTTAGCCTTGCCGCCGGTATTAACCCTCCCGCAAACAACCCGCCGCTCTGACCTGGATTGGCAGGTGACGGTGCTGCCAGATGGCTTTAAGCCTGTGTACAGTAACCGCCATCGTTTAATGATGACTAAGCGGGCAGTGGAAAGCCAAATGTTTAGCGACGGCCTTTTTAGTTTTTCTGTTTATTTAGCCAAAGCCGACGGTGTCTCCGTGCGTGAACAGATAGTGCGCCAAGGCCGACGGACGCTGCACAGTGTTATCAATGGCAACGCCGAAATTACAGTGGTGGGGGACATTCCACCGGAGACCGCTAAACGGATTGCTGATTCGGTTCGTATTAATCGCATGCCAACATCACAGACAGAGTAAAAGGTTGCACCATGATTAAAGCACTGGCGGAGGTAACAGGGTACCAAGACGGCTGGCTGTCCCTTGCCTGTCAGCAGCAAACCAGCTGTGGCAGCTGCAAATCGCAAAGCCAGTGTGGCACTGGCATTGTGTCCAAGGCCCTACCCGGAAAAGTGAACTATGTCAGCGTTCGTTCGCCAGAACCGCTGCCGACAGGAACTCTCGTTGAAATTGGCCTCGGTGAAGCCACCTTGGTACGCTCGGCGCTCGTGGTTTATATGGTGCCATTAATGATGATGTTCGTGGGCGCCTTACTGGGACAATTTTTCTTTGCCGCGTTGATAGGGAGCGGCGAAGGAGGTGTTATCGCACTAAGCCTAGGCTTCGGTGCCCTTGGGGTCGGTATCGCACGACGCTTAGCGAAATATGTCGGGAGTGCCGAACAGCAGCAACCTGAGCTTCTGCGTGTCATGGGAGAGCCAATTTCCGAGTTGGCAGTGATAAATACCCGACACCAGGATAGCGACTAGCCACTATTTTCGGTAGAATCCAGCCCAATTGATCTTAGGATCCCATTCTTATTGATAACGAGTAAGTCACACCCACTTATGAAGCATATTCGTAACTTTTCGATCATCGCCCATATTGACCACGGTAAGTCGACGCTTTCTGATCGACTCATTCACGTATGCGGCGGCCTTACTGACCGGGAAATGGCAGAGCAGGTCCTTGACTCCATGGATCTGGAACGTGAACGCGGTATCACCATCAAAGCACAAAGTGTGACACTGAACTATAAAGCCAAAGACGGCAATGAGTATCAGTTGAACTTCATCGATACGCCAGGACACGTCGACTTCTCTTATGAGGTGTCGCGCTCACTGAAGGCATGTGAAGGTGCTTTGCTGGTGGTGGATGCAGGACAAGGGGTTGAAGCACAGACGCTCGCCAACTGCTACACCGCAATGGATATGGACCTTGAAGTGGTCCCTGTCCTGAACAAAATCGATTTGCCGGCCGCCGACCCAGACCGTGTGGCGCAAGAAATCGAAGATATTGTTGGTATTGAAGCCATTGAAGCCACGCGTTGTTCAGCCAAAACAGGGGTTGGAGTCGATGGCGTACTCGAAGATATTGTTCGCCTTATTCCACCGCCGGAAGGTAACCCCGACGCCCCCACTCAAGCGTTGATTATCGACTCTTGGTTCGATAAATATCTTGGCGTGGTCTCGTTAGTGCGCATTCGTGAAGGCTCGCTCAAAAAAGGCGACAAAGTGAAAATCATGAGCACGGGCCAAGAATGGAACGTGGACAGCATTGGCATTTTCACGCCCAAGCGTAAAGAGCTTAATGGTTTGCAAACCGGTGAAGTAGGCTGGGTGATCTGTGGGATCAAAGATATCCTCGGCGCCCCCGTGGGCGACACCATCACCCATGCCAAAAACGGCTGCGAAAAACGGATTGAAGGGTTCCAAAAAGTTAAGCCTCAGGTGTACGCGGGCTTATTCCCGATTTCATCCGATGATTATGAAAACTTCCGTGATGCCTTGGATAAGTTAAGCCTCAATGATGCGTCGCTTTTTTTTGAGCCAGAGAGCTCTGCGGCGCTTGGCTTCGGTTTCCGTTGTGGTTTCCTTGGCATGCTGCACATGGAGATCATTCAAGAGCGCCTGGAGCGAGAATACGACCTTGAGCTGATCACCACAGCCCCCACGGTTGTTTACGAAGTCACGCAAAACGATGGTGAAATTATCTATGTAGACAGCCCAGCCAAGCTGCCCCCAGTGAATGACATTCAAGCCATTGGTGAGCCTATCGCGCGTTGTAATATCTTGGTGCCCAATGAATTCGTCGGCAATGTGATTTCCTTGTGTGTTGAGAAGCGTGGTGCCCAAGTGGATATGGTTTATCACGGCAATCAAGTTGCGCTGACCTATGACATACCCATGGCGGAAGTCGTGTTGGACTTTTTCGACCGAATTAAGTCAACATCGCGCGGTTATGCCTCGTTAGATTATAACTTCGAACGTTACGACGTGTCTGACATGGTACGGGTGGATATCTTACTGAATGGCGAGCGTGTCGATGCACTGGCGATTATTACGCACCGTGCTCATGCGCAACCGCGTGGTCGCGAGCTAGTGGAAAAAATGAAAGAGTTTATTCCGCGTCAGCAGTTTGATATCGCCATCCAAGCCTCGATTGGCAATCACATTATCGCCCGTTCAACCGTCAAGCAGTTGCGTAAAAACGTCACGGCAAAATGTTACGGCGGTGATGTGAGTCGTAAGAAAAAACTATTGCAAAAACAAAAAGAAGGTAAGAAGCGCATGAAGCAGGTCGGTAATGTCGAGCTGCCGCAAGAAGCTTTCTTGGCCATTTTGCATGTGGGCAAAGATAAATAACAACGGATTCCATGATGGCCAATACGTTTTCTTTAATTTTAGTGCTGGTGACCTTGGTCACCGGCCTGGTTTGGGCGTTAGATAAATACCGCTGGGCGCCGCGTCGCCGCCAGGCTGCAGGCAAAGCACTGAAGGTCGCACAGACTGATTTGGATGCCGAACAAGTCGCGAAAGTGATGCCACAACCGAGTTGGGTTGAGAATATGGCGTCTATTTTCCCGGTGATCGCGGTGGTTTTAGTGTTGCGATCATTCATTTATGAGCCTTTCCAAATTCCGTCCGGATCGATGATGCCAACCTTATTGGTTGGCGATTTTATTTTGGTGGAAAAATTTGCCTATGGGCTGCGAGATCCGGCTTTTCACACTGAACTGGTTGATACTGGCAAACCTGAGCGCGGTGACATTGTGGTGTTTAAATATCCGCCGCAGCCGAATATTGACTATATCAAGCGTACGGTGGGGCTACCCGGCGATACCATTGTGTATGAAGATAAGCGCTTGTGTATTCAGCCTAAAGGCGAAGCGCAGTGCCAGCCTGTCGCGATGGATAACATTCAACCTAGTGAATTTGCACAAGGTGGTGTGAATCTGGTGCAAGCACAAGAGCAGCTGGGTGAGCAAGCGCATCAGATCCTTGTCCATCCGAATAAGCGCGATCGAATCAGTGCCTATCAGCCACGTCCGGGCGTCAATCGTTGGGTGGTGCCAGAAGGGCATTACTTTATGATGGGTGATAACCGCGATAACAGTGCGGATAGCCGCTTTTGGGGCTTTGTGCCTGAGCGCAACTTAGTCGGCAAAGCGGTGGCTATTTGGGTCAGCTTCGAATTCGAGCGCAACAGTGACAGCTGGCTACCATCGTGGATACCGACAGGGATACGCTTTAACCGTATTGGTGGAATTGATTAATTCTGGACTATGATGACAAAACTAACAGATAAATTGCAGCGAGAGATCGGCTATCAGTTCAGCAGTGCTGCATTGCTTGAACTGGCGTTGACGCACCGTAGTGCCAATGGCACACATAATGAGCGTCTCGAATTTTTGGGTGACTCAATTCTTAGCTTCGTGATTGCCGAGGATCTTTATCATCGCTTTCCGAAAGTGGATGAAGGGGATATGAGTCGGATGCGCGCGACCTTAGTGCGCGGTAATACACTAGCCGAAATTGGGCGGGAGTTTTCTCTGGGCGAAGTCATGCGCCTTGGCCCAGGAGAACTTAAAAGTGGCGGTTTTCGCCGCGATTCGATTTTGGCTGACGCTGTAGAAGCATTGATTGGCGCCATCTTTTTAGACAGTGATATCAACCGGGTACGAGATATTATCTTGCAATGGTATCAGCAGCGACTCGAAACCATTGAACCGGGTGTCAGCCAAAAAGATCCGAAAACCCGTTTGCAAGAGCTCTTGCAGGGAAAACGTAAACCGTTACCGTCTTATACGGTGATGAAAGTGAAGGGTGAAGCACACAACCAAGAGTTTACGGTAGAGTGCCAGATATCAGGACTGGAGCGTTCTGTGATTGGAAAAGGCAGTAGTCGTCGCAAGGCAGAGCAAGCGGCTGCAGAACTCGCACTACAGAAGTTGACATAATGACTGACACACAGCGCTGCGGCTTTATTGCCATTGTTGGCCGCCCGAACGTAGGAAAATCAACATTGCTGAACCGCTTGGTAGGGCAAAAGTTGTCGATTACCTCGCGTAAACCCCAAACCACGCGTCACCGAATCATGGGCGTGGATACCCGGGATAACTACCAGGCGGTGTATGTCGATACGCCTGGGCTACACATTGAAGAAAAGCGCGCCATTAACCGTCTTATGAATCGGGCTGCAAACAGCTCGTTAACCGACGTTGAATTGGTATTGTTTCTCGTGGATGGCACACATTGGACTAATGACGATGAAATGGTGCTTAATAAGCTAGCGCGTTCAGAGTTGCCGACGGTTTTGTTGGTCAACAAAGTGGATAACGTTAAAGAGAAGACGGAGCTGTTTCCGCATCTACAAGCGTTGTCAGAGAAAATGCCGTTTGTCGACGTGATCCCGGTTTCAGCGAAAAACGGGACCAATATTGATGTGGTCGAGCAGCGTGTTCGTGATGCGTTGCCGGCGTCTGAATTCTACTTTCCTGAAGAATATGTTACCGACCGCTCTCAGCGTTTTATGGCCTCAGAAATTATCCGTGAAAAGCTGATGCGTTTTACCGGTGAAGAGCTGCCTTATTCAGTGACGGTTGAAATTGAACGTTTTGACTACAACCCTGAAACCGATGGCTTTCATATTAATGGTTTGATTTTAGTTGAGCGTACCGGCCAGAAGAAAATGGTCATTGGTAAAGGCGGCGAAAAGATCAAACGCATTGGCCGAGAGGCACGCTTAGACATGGAAGATCTCTTCGAACGTAAGGTCTATCTTGAGCTTTGGGTGAAAGTGAAATCCGGCTGGGCTGATGACGAACGCGCGTTGCGCAGTTTAGGCTATATCGACGATCTTTAATTGGCCCGATCATCGGGTCCATGCACTCAGGAGAGGGTGAGTGGACGGCTTTCAACGTGGTTTTGTGCTGCATTCGCGCCCCTATAGTGAATCGAGTCTGCTCTTAGATGTGTTCTCTGAGTTCGAGGGACGTATCACGCTTCTCGCCAAGGGAGCACGTCGTCCCCGTTCGGCCATAAGAGGCGCACTGCAGCCTTTTACTCCCTTGCTGCTCAAGTGGGGGGGACGCGGTGAATTACGTACATTGCGCAGTGCTGAGGCCACAGGCCTCGCGCTGCCTTTATCAGGCAATGCTCTGTATTCCGGCTTTTACCTCAATGAGTTAGTTATGCGTGTGCTTGAGCCTCATACGCCTTACCCAGCGTTATTTTTCGATTATGTCACCGCCTTAACCCAGCTTGCCCGCTATCACAACCCAGAGCCTGCATTACGCTGCTTTGAGCTTGCGCTGTTAGAAGCACTAGGCTATGGCGTTGATTTTCTTCATTGTGCTGGTAGCGGCGACCCGATCAACGATACGATGACGTATCTATATCGTGAGCAGCAAGGCTTTGTCGCGTCGATCATGAAAAGCCAACATCGGCAATTTACTGGCGCTGATCTACGAGCGTTGGCGACACGACATTTTGAAACGGTGGCACAGCTGCGCGCCGCCAAGCGTTTTACACGTATGGCGCTCAAACCTTATCTTGGTCCTAAGCCGCTAAAAAGCAGAGAATTGTTTAGAAGGAAATAATCATGGATAAAATTTACCTCGGTGTGAACATTGATCACGTTGCGACGATACGTAATGCACGTGGTACCGCGTACCCGGATCCGGTTCATGCGGCGGAGTTAGCTGAGCGTGCTGGAGCGGCAGGGATCACCGTGCATCTTCGTGAAGATCGTCGCCACATCACTGATCGCGATGTCCGTTTACTCAAAGAAACGCTACAAACGCGTATGAATCTGGAAATGGCGGTGACCGATGAAATGGTTGAGATTGCGCTCGAGATTCAACCTGAATTTGTTTGTTTGGTCCCGGAAAAACGTGAAGAGCTCACGACCGAAGGGGGCTTGGATGTCGCGGGCCAGCTGGATAAAGTGAAAGCGGCAACCCAGCGTCTAAGCGAAGCTGGGATTAAGGTTTCCCTTTTTATTGATGCTGATCGCAATCAAATTGAAGCGGCTCATCAATGTGGTGCGCCCTTTATTGAGCTGCATACAGGCCACTACGCGGATGCAACCAATGACAACGATCGCCAATCGGAGCTTAAAAAGATCTCCGCAGCGGCAAGCTCTGCTGTCGATTTGGGGATCAAAGTGAATGCGGGCCATGGCCTGACGTATCATAACGTCACTCCCATCGCGGCGATGCCTGAAATGCATGAGCTGAATATTGGTCATGCAATCATAGGTCGTGCAATGTTTGATGGCTTGCAAAAAGCGGTGGCGGATATGAAAGCGATTATGGAAGCGGCGCGTCGCTAAATGGCCATTGTTGGAATTGGTACAGACATTGTTGAGATTGCGCGTATTGAAAAAGCGTTTGCACGCCACTCGCGCTTTGCCGATCGGATCCTAACCGATAGTGAGCGGGACCATATGGCAACACATCATGCGCCTGCTCGTTACTTGGCCAAGCGCTTTGCTGCGAAAGAAGCCGCGGCAAAAGCGCTAGGAACCGGGATTGCCGACGGTGTCACGTTTCATGATTTTACCATTACGAATCAGACTTCCGGCCAGCCGGCCCTAAGCCTTTCTGGCCGTGCTGCCCAATTGGCACGCGAGCGTGGCGTTGCGCACTGTTGGCTGACCTTATCGGATGAAAAGGCCTACGCGGTCGCGTATGTTATCTTAGAAACGGGTTAACAGCCCTGCGCGTTATCGAGATATTGCGGTGCCAGTTGCTCAATATGTGCAATCTCATCTTGGAGCTCTAACAGCTCAGGTTCGACAGCTGCGATATCTGCCCCGGCTTTTAATTGCGTTTCTAACTCGTGACACAGGCTTTTAAGTTGAGGCACACCGCTATAAGCACAGCTACCGTGGAGCTTGTGGATGGCTTGCCATAAGCTATCGGTCTCTGACTCTCCCGCCAACGCACTAGCGACCACCTTCTTCACTGACGTAAAAGAGGCGAGTAACATTTCTAGCATTTCTTTGGCGAGATCGGCCTTGCCTGCTGCTTGGTTGAGCGCCCGCTGCCAATCCAGATGACGCGCACTGTGATCCTGGTTAGCCGAATAAGTGGGTAACGGCGCGGCTTGATGAGGTGCTACCGTGTCATCAAAATGCAGCCAACGACTCAGGGTGCTTTCTAGCATGGCCTCTTCAATGGGCTTGGTGAGGTAATCGTCCATCCCGGCATCAATAAGGCGCTCACGCTCACCAGGCATCGCATGAGCGGTTACTGCTACAATCGGCGTTTGCTGGTTGAGTCCCGCTTTACGAATTTCTTGGCTAGCGGTGACACCGTCCATTTCGGGCATTTGAATATCCATCAAAATGATATCAAAGGCGTATTGGTGTGCCAGTGACAGGGCTTTGACGCCATCATCTGCGGTCACGACTTTCTCTACCCGCTCAGCCAACAAGGCCGTGATCAGTTTCAAGTTCGCAGGATTATCATCGACAGTCATCACGGTGTAGGGCGCCTTTTGCGTGGTGTTAGGTTGAGGTAGCGGCAAAGGCGCCGGCTCGGGTGAACCAAGCAGTGTTTCCAATAGTTTACGCTGCGGGATCGGCTTGGCGACACACGCTCGTACGCCAGCTTTCAAAAGATGCTCGGATGCTTCGAGTTCGGTGGTGGGTAAGCAAACCACCACTGACTGCGCTTGCTGCTCACAGAGACTGACTGCATCTTGCATCTCACTGAGCGCAGGCATGCTCCCAGCATCAAAACAAAGGAGAGCAAAATGATACTGACGGTCAGTGAGCACATGGGTGCCGGACGCGGTATCAACGTTTAGGCCCACTTGGCTCAGTCGTTTGCGCAAAATCTCTCTGGTACGCGCATTGGGCTCCACAATCAGAATATCGCGCCCGACCAAAGGCTCGATGTCGAGTGGCTGCGATACCGGTAAATCAGTTTGTGTCAGCTGCAGCGTAAACCAGAATGATGAACCTTGGTGAAGGCGACTGGTAAAGCCAATATCGCCGCCCATTTGTTGGACTAATTTTTGCGTGATCACAAGCCCGAGCCCAGTACCGCCATAACGGCGCGAGATACTGGCATCTGCCTGTCTAAACGCTTGGAAAAGCTGCGCTTGTTGACGTTCAGAGATCCCAATGCCGGTGTCTTTGACCATCAACTGCAGTTCGACGGTTTCATCGTGTAGCTGTTTAAGATCGACACTGACATCAATATTACCTCGCTCGGTAAATTTCGCCGCGTTGCCAATCAAATTGATTAAAACTTGTTGGATACGAAGCGGATCGCCAACCGCTCCCGCAGGAATCCGAGCATCGGTGCGCAGGGTTAGCTCTAGCCCTTTCTCATGCGCCATAGGCGCGAGTAGGCGCATCACTTCGTCGAGCATCTCTTGCACGTCGAACGGAATGTTTTCTAACAGCAACTTACCCGCTTCCAGCTTAGAGAAATCTAAGATGTCATTGATGATCGTCAGCAGGTTATTGGCGGATTTTTCAATGGTGAGAAGGTAATCTCGTTGACTACTACTGAGCTCGGTTTTTAGCATTTGTCGCGTAAAGCCAATCACCCCGTTGAGCGGTGTACGCAGCTCATGGGACATATTGGCGAGAAACTCGGATTTAACCCGTGCCGCTTCTTGCGCGTTTTTCTTGGCAATGTCTAACTCAACGTTTTGGATCTCGAGCTGCTCTAAGGTTTCGCGTAGATCACTGGTCGCCTGATCAATACTTTGTTGCATTTCCAAATGGTATTCGGACAATGAGATTGCCATTGCATTGATGCCATTTTTTAAGGTATCCAGCTCGCCGAGCAGCTCACCTTCAATCCGCACGTCAAGATGGCCTCGTCGAATTCTATCGACCAAGGTCACCATGTTGCCGATTGGATGAGTCACATCGGCAATCAAACGGTAAGCGAAAAAGCAGGAGAGAATCCCGCCCAGCGCGACCATAACCAGCGCTGTGATCATTTCCTGGTACTGTTTCAACCGTACTGAGCTAAGGTCCAACTCCATCGCAATATATCCCAAAGGGCGCTCGACATTGAACCCGGGGGTAAAGCGTCCAATTTCTAAAATCGGTGCACGCAAAATCAAGGTATCTTGCTGTTGGCTAACCTGTAATTGTGTGGGAATAGGTTGGCCACTATCGACGGAGAGCATGGCTAAATTGCGGTGGTAATTCGAGGTCACAAACAGCTCGTTACGACGATCGAACACGGCAATACTTCTCACAAACTGAGAATGCTGGCGGTGAGCAAAGCCGATGAGCCGGCGCACGTTTTCACGACTGTCATTTTTCAATCCCACTTCGCTGGCAATGGCGAGCGGTTCTATAATCGCAGAACCGGTTACCGTGAGTTGCTGCTCAAGGTCTTGATAGCGGGTGCTGGTGAAAAATGCACTGAGTAATAGCCCAACAATGAGTGTCGGTGCAATAGTGAGTACAGAAACACGGGTGCGGAGGCCATATTTGGTCATGCTAGATAAACTATGGGAAAATAATCACGACAATTAGCGCCAGTGTACATGATTCAATCACAAAATAGTCAGCGAACTATCACAACTCCCACTGGCAGGATCTCTTGACTGGCTTGGCAACAAGCTTTAAACACTGGAATACGACATGGCGCGCTTTTTTAAGCCCGAAAAAAATAAAAAGGTTGAGCAAAAGCATCAGCTGATAACCATTAAACGCTTAGACCATCATGGCGATGGCGTTGGCTTTTTGGATAAAAAACCGGTGTTTGTCCCAGGTACCTTGCCGAGAGAGCAAGCCTTGGTACAGCTGACCGAGCAAAAGCGGCAATATGCGCGCGGCCAATTAATTAAACTCGATAGCCACGCCACACAACGTGTTGAGCCAGGGTGCCCGGTTTATCAGCAGTGCGGTGGTTGCAGCTTGCAGCATCTAAGCCATGAAGGGCAGGTTACGCATAAACAGCAAACGTTGAATGAGCTGATGCAAAAATTTGCTGGGGAAGAGGCAACACTCTCGGCATCTATTACAGATAGGCCATGGCAGTATCGGCGTCGTGCGCGCATCAGTCTTCAGGTTGATAAAAAGGGGGCATTGGCAATGGGGTTTCGTGCTCGCCAACGCAGTGCGATTATCAATGTTAGCCATTGTCCGGTCCTGAGTGAGTCATTGAATACCTTGCTTGCGCACTTGCGCCCGTGTTTGGATGGCCTGCGTGGTCGACGTATTTTGGGTCATCTTGATTTGATTGAGGCCGACAACACCACGGTAGTGTCGTTGCGTACCACCAAGGTATTGCACAGTGATGACCGTCAAGCATTGTGCCACTGGGCAGAAACTCAAGGCTGCACCTTTTATCTTCATCAAGGCGATGGCGCACCTGAACGTCTTATCGGCGCCGCGCCAGATTACCAAGTGGCGGGATGTCGCCTTGCGTTTCAACCGAATGACTTTATTCAGGTCAACCCGACGGTCAATCAGGACATGGTGTCACAGGCACTGGATTGGCTAGCGCTAGAGAAAGAAGATCGTGTCTTGGATCTCTTTTGTGGATTGGGTAACTTTAGTGTCCCCGCTGCCAAACTGGTTGGGCACGTTGTCGGGGTGGAAGGCGTGCAAGCCATGGTGAATCAGGCGGCAGATAATGCGAAGATAAATGGTTGTGATAACACCGGTTTTTATCAAGCTGATTTAAATAGCGACGCGTTAGAGGGAGAGTGGACCCATTTCGATTTTACCAAAATCTTACTCGATCCGGCACGCGCAGGGGCTGCGGGTGTTATAGACTTTGTGGCACAATCGAGGGCTTCACATATTGTTTATGTGTCCTGTAATCCTGCCACCCTGGCGCGCGATGCCCGCGTGCTGCTTGATAATGGTTATGCACTTGTCAAATTAGGGATGCTGGATATGTTCCCACAAACAGGACACATGGAATCGATGGCCTTGTTTAAGCCGGTGACGAACAAGCGGGCATAAGCGTTTAGTGGCTTGTCGTTATCGACATGCCTCTCTTGTCAGTAAGAGAGTTAAGGATAGGAACAGTTATGGTTGCGGTACGAGAAGCCCACCTACACGAAGATGAAACATTTGAGCTTAACACCTGGGTTAAGCGACTCGGGCAAGACGCATCGACGACACAAGCCTTGTTAGACGGCTACCAATATTGTCGAGCATTGAGTGACGATGAATCAGCACTCAGCCAGCCTTTGTGGCGAGGCCGAGAGATGATCGAAATCCTCGTGACATTAAGCATGGATGCCGACACCTTGCTGGCCGCGCTATTATTTCCGATGGTCGACGCCGAATTGGTCACCCTGGAGACACTGGCGGACGACTATTCGATGTCGATAGTCAACCTGATTCGCGGTGTGCAGCAGACCGCTGCGATTCGGCATTTAAATACCCAAGCCGACGATGAGGCCACGTCCTCGCAAGTTGATAATGTGCGCCGTATGTTACTCTCTATGGTGGAAGACTTTCGTTGCGTGGTGATTAAACTCGCCGAGCGTATTTGCCATTTACGTGAAGTGAAAGATGCGCCAGAGTCTGTGCGTCAGCAAGCAGCGAAAGAGAGCGCTAACATTTATGCGCCTTTGGCTAACCGATTGGGAATTGGTCAGCTAAAGTGGGAGCTTGAAGATTACGCGTTCCGTTACCAACATGCGCAAACTTATAAACAAATCGCCAAGCAGCTGGCCGAGCGACGCATTGACCGTGAAAACTATATCAGTGCCTTTGTCGAAGGGCTCCAGCAGGAAATGGAAGCGTCGCATATTAATGCACAGGTATATGGACGCCCGAAGCATATTTATAGTATCTGGCGCAAAATGCAGAAGAAAAACCTGGAGTTTGATGAGTTGTTTGATGTGCGCGCTGTGCGCATTATTGCGGATCAACTTCAGGATTGTTACGCCGCATTAGGTGCCGTCCACACCCAGTTCCGTCATCTGCCCAAAGAATTCGATGATTATGTCGCCAACCCCAAGCCGAACGGTTATCAGTCAATTCACACCGTGGTGTTGGGGCCGGAAGGCAAGCCCGTTGAGATTCAAATTCGCACCAAACAAATGCACGATGATGCAGAGCTAGGTGTAGCGGCCCATTGGAAATATAAAGAAGGCTCAGCCAGTGGCCGCAGTGGCTACGATGAAAAAATCACCTGGCTGCGTAAGCTATTGGCATGGCAAGAAGAAATGTCTGATTCGGGCGAAATGCTTGATGAGTTGCGTAGCCAAGTGTTCGACGATCGGGTGTATGCGTTCACCCCGCGCGGCGATGTCGTCGACTTACCTATAGGGGCAACGCCACTTGATTTTGCCTACCACATCCATTCAGAAGTGGGTCATCGTTGCATTGGTGCCAAAGTAGAAGGGCGAATTGTTCCGTTCACCTATCACCTACAAATGGGCGACCAGGTTGAAATCATCACGCAAAAAGAGCCTAACCCGTCGCGAGATTGGCTCAATCCCAGCCATGGATTTGTTAACTCAAGTCGTGCGCGCGCCAAAATAAATGCTTGGTTCCGCAAGCAAGACAAAGACAAGAACATTGCTGCCGGTAAAGAAATCTTGGATACCGAGCTACAAAAAATTGGCGGCATCAGTAAAGATGCCAATTTGGCGCTAAAACGCTTTAACGTTAACACGCTGGACGAGCTTTATGCCGGCGTGGGCAGTGGTGATTTGCGCATTAATCAGGTAGTGAACCATATTAATGGCCTGATTAATAAACCGAGCCTGGAAGAAGAAGAGCAGCAGTTGTTAGAAAAACTGCAGCAAAGCGAACAAAAACCGAGCACCGGCAAAGCCCACCGCGATGCCGTGGTTGTCGAAGGTGTTGATAACCTGATGACGCATCTCGCGCGCTGCTGCCAGCCGTTGCCGGGTGATGACATTAAAGGATTTGTTACCCAAGGGCGTGGTATTTCGGTCCATCGTGCAGATTGCGAGCAGCTCAATGAGCTTAGCCATCATGCACCGGAGCGGATTATCGCCACGGTGTGGGGGAAAGGCCATATTGGTCAATACCATGTACGCATTCGCCTTTCGGCAAACGAACGAACCGGGCTGGTCAAAGATATCAATAACGTGTTAAGCAATGAGAAAGCACGGGTAGCCGGGATGCAAAGCCGGGTTGATTATAAAAAGCAAATGTCGATCATGGACTTTGATCTCGAAATCTCTGATTTAGATACCTTAAGCCGCGTTGTAAACCGGCTTGAACAAGTGAAAGATGTGGTCGAAGCGAAACGCCTCCGCTAATACATTCGCCCTGTTTCGACAGGGCGTTTTTTTCATGAAGGAACCTTCTTATGGCGTCAATTGACAACTTACTGACGATCATGGCGACCTTACGCGACCCTAATCATGGTTGTGACTGGGACAAGGCACAAACCTTTGCCTCTATCGTGCCTCATACCTTAGAAGAGGCGTACGAAGTGGCTGACGCCATCGAGCGTGAAAACTGGTCTGACCTAAAAGATGAGTTGGGCGACCTTCTTTTTCAAATTGTGTTCTACAGTCAATTAGGGCGCGAACAACATCGATTTGATTTTGACGATGTCGTCAGTGCGGTGTGCGATAAGCTCACGCGTCGTCACCCTCACGTATTCGGTCCTAAAGATGCGGACGGGAAGCCATTAAGCTCGCCTGATTGGGAAGGTATTAAGGCGCAAGAGCGCGCAGAGAAAATGCCCTCAACCCAATCCTGCAGTCTATTAGATGGCGTGACTCAGGGGTTGCCCGCGTTAACTCGCGCCCACAAGCTACAAAAACGATGTGCAAGGGCAGGGTTTGATTGGCCAACCGTGGCGCCGGTTATCGCGAAAGTGCGAGAAGAGCTGGAAGAGGTCGAACATGAATTAGCACAGACACCGGTTGACGCAAACCGTGTGGAAGACGAAGTTGGCGATCTTTTGTTTGCTGTCGTCAATGTCGCGCGCCACCTAGGCACGGATGCTGAGCAGGCGTTGCGCGCAGCYAATCAGAAATTTGAACGTCGCTTTCGTGGCGTTGAAAATCAATTACGTGATAATGGAAAAAATATTCAACAATGTCAGCTGGATGAACTAGAATCGGCGTGGCAAGCGGTTAAAAAAGACGAGTAAGGCAATATCCTGTAATTGGCATAATTGATTTGTGACAATTAAAAACACCAGGGTGTGTGGTAGCTTTCACATTGTGGGAGTCAGTGGGGTCTGGTATCATAATATCCCGTCCAGAACTTCATTTATTTCCTCTAAATCCAACTCTCAGGTTTAGCATGACGACGAACTACATTTTTGTTACGGGCGGTGTTGTATCCTCCCTCGGTAAGGGTATTGCTGCAGCCTCATTAGCAGCCATTCTTGAAGCGCGTGGCCTTAACGTCACCATCATGAAACTCGACCCTTATATTAACGTGGATCCAGGGACAATGAGCCCTACCCAGCACGGAGAAGTATTCGTCACGGAAGACGGCGCAGAGACCGACCTTGATCTCGGTCACTATGAGCGCTTCATTCGCACTAAAATGACCAAGCGTAATAACTTTACCTCTGGCCGTGTTTATGCGGATGTACTGCGCAAAGAGCGCCGTGGAGACTACCTGGGGGCGACGATTCAGGTGATCCCACATATTACCAACTCGATCAAAGATCGCATCGTCGCAGGCGGTGAAGGTCACGATATTGTGATCGTCGAGATCGGCGGAACGGTCGGTGATATTGAATCATTACCATTTTTGGAAGCGATTCGTCAGTTGACGGTAGACGTGGGCCGCGAACATGCCATGTTCATGCATCTGACATTAGTGCCTTACTTGGCTGCGGCAGGCGAAGTAAAAACCAAGCCGACCCAGCACTCAGTAAAAGAGCTTCTGTCGATTGGTATTCAGCCGGATGTGCTGGTATGCCGTAGTGAGCGTCCAATTCCTGCCAATGAACGCGCTAAGATTGCGCTGTTCTGTAATGTGGCGGAAAAAGCGGTCATCACCATGAAAGACGTCGACTCTATCTACAAGATCCCATCGTTGATCCGTTCGCAAGGGTTGGACGATTTGGTCTGCAAGCGCTTTGGCATTGAAGCCGTAGAAGCTGACTTGTCTGAATGGGAGCAAGTGAGCTACGAAGAAGCCAACCCAATGGGTGAAGTCACCATTGGTATGGTCGGTAAGTACATTGAATTGCCGGATGCGTACAAGTCCGTCAATGAAGCGTTAAAACATGGTGGGTTGAAAAATCGTCTGACCGTCAACATCAAGTACGTGGATTCACAAGATCTTGAAACCCGCGGCAGTGAAATGCTGAAGGACTTGGACGCGATTCTCGTCCCTGGTGGATTTGGTGACCGCGGCATTGAAGGTAAGATCCTTGCGGCACAATATGCACGTGAAAACAATGTGCCGTATCTGGGTATTTGTCTTGGTATGCAGGTGGCGTTGATTGAATACGCACGTAATGTCGCCGGCATGGAAGGCGCTAACTCGACTGAGTTTAGCCAAGAAAGCCCTTATCCTGTCGTTGGCCTGATCACTGAGTGGGTCGATGAAGAAGGCAAAGTGGAAGAGCGTAGCGAGACGTCAGATCTTGGTGGCACCATGCGCCTAGGCGCGCAGCTTTGCCACCTTGCCGAAGGCTCTAAAGCGCATCAGCTCTACGGCAATACCCAAATCCATGAGCGCCATCGCCACCGTTATGAAGTGAATAATCTGCTACGTCCTAAGCTAGAAAAAGCAGGATTGTCAGTTTCTGGTCTGTCTGCCGATAAAAAGCTGGTAGAGATCATTGAAAACCCAGCACATCCTTGGTTCGTGGCGTGCCAGTTCCATCCGGAATTCACTTCAACGCCGCGTGATGGCCATCCACTGTTTGCTGGATTTGTTGCTGCGGCAGGCAAAAAACAGCGCGGTGAGCTATAAACGACATTCGAGCGGTAGCCCAGAAGGCGGCCGCTCTTTATTTTTAAAAACAATGACAGACGAGAGGAATCACAATGTCTAAGATCGTTAAAGTTCTAGGTCGTGAAATTATTGATTCACGCGGTAACCCTACCGTTGAAGCGGAAGTTCACCTAGAAGGTGGTTTCGTTGGTATGGCAGCAGCTCCTTCTGGTGCATCTACGGGTTCTCGCGAAGCACTAGAACTGCGTGATGGTGATAAGTCACGTTTCATGGGTAAAGGCGTACTGAAAGCGATTGAAGCTGTGAATGGCCCAATCGCAGAAGCATTGCTGGGTAAAGACGCTAAAGCGCAAGCGGATATCGACCAAGTGATGATCGATCTCGACGGTACCGAGAACAAATCTCAGTTCGGTGCTAACGCTATCCTCGCGGTTTCTTTGGCGAACGCCAAAGCGGCGGCAGCGGCAAAAGGCATGCCTTTGTTCGAGCATATCGCTGAGCTAAACGGTACTGCGGGTCAGTTCTCTATGCCTCTGCCAATGATGAATATCCTGAATGGTGGTGAGCACGCGGATAACAACGTTGATATCCAAGAGTTCATGATCCAGCCAGTCGGTGCTAAGACGCTAAAAGAAGCGCTGCGTATCGGTGCAGAAGTATTCCACAACCTTGCCAAAGTACTGAAAGCCAAAGGCCTAAGCACTGCTGTTGGTGACGAAGGTGGTTTTGCGCCTAACCTAGAGTCAAACGCAGCAGCACTCGCTGCGATTAAAGAAGCGGTTGAGCAAGCAGGCTACGAGCTGGGTAAAGACATTACTTTAGCAATGGACTGTGCAGCGTCTGAGTTCTATGACAAAGAGCAAGGCATCTACAACATGAAAGGTGAAGGTAAAACCTTCTCTTCAGAAGAGTTTAACCACTATCTTGCTAAGCTGGCTGAAGAGTACCCAATCGTGTCTATCGAAGACGGCCTCGACGAGTCTGATTGGGACGGCTTTAAGCACCAAACCGAACTGCTGGGTGACAAGCTTCAGCTGGTCGGTGATGACCTGTTCGTGACTAACACTAAGATCCTGAAAGAAGGCATCGACAAAGGTGTGGCGAACTCTATCTTGATCAAATTCAACCAGATCGGTTCATTGACTGAGACGCTGGCTGCAATCAAGATGGCGAAAGACGCTGGTTACACGGCGGTTATCTCTCACCGTTCAGGCGAAACTGAAGACGCAACCATCGCTGACTTAGCGGTGGGTACTGCAGCAGGCCAAATCAAAACCGGTTCGATGAGCCGTTCAGATCGCGTTGCTAAGTACAACCAGCTTATCCGCATCGAAGATGCGCTGGGTGAAAAAGCACCGTTTAACGGTCTAAAAGAAGTGAAAGGCCAATAATCGGCACTTAGACACTTTTATTAGAAAAGCCGCGCCGTTTAACGGCGCGGCTTTTTTTCGTTTAGGAAAACCATGACACCAGCGACCTGATCCGCTAGCCTATGCGACTAGAATGCTATTGTGCAAATACGTCGAGCCGATATAGGAAGGAGTACAGGTATGAGGCTGCTATCGGTTGCGCTGTTTCTCACGCTTGTTTGGCTACAATACGATTTATGGTTAGGCAAAAATGGTGTGACAGATTACTGGCAAATTGAAGCCAATGTCGCCGTGCAGCAGCAGGCCAATCAAAAACTCGTGACGCGTAATCAACAAATGTACGCGGAGATTGCGGATTTAAAACGCGGTCAAGAAGCGATTGAAGAGCGCGCACGTAACGAGCTTGGCATGATCAAACCCGACGAAACATTTTTCCGATTGGTCGATACAAGACAATAACCGATTACCGCCTGCAGGCGGTACTAACAAAGAAGATAACTTGTGGTCGAACAAACCTCTTTGCAGCCTGGCGCTTTGCGGTCGGGTATCAGTGCCGTGGTCCCTGCCGCCGGGGTGGGACGGCGAATGCAGGCTCACTGTCCTAAACAATACCTTACTTTAGCAGGCAAAACGCTGCTTCAACATACCGTTGAGCGCTTGCTGGCACACCCTGCGATTAGTTCGGTGGTGATTGCGATTAGCGCTAACGACGGTTACTTTGCGCAAACTGGCCTTGGTGAGCATGCCGATGTGCAGGTTGTGACCGGGGGGCTAACTCGCGCAACCTCTGTACAAGCTGGATTAGCAGCGGTGACAACTCAGTGGGTCATGGTGCATGATGCGGCACGACCGTGTGTGACGCATGCAGACATTGATGCGCTGATCGCGCACGCGCAATCTCATCAAGACGGAGCCTTATTGGCGGCGCCAGTGAGAGACACGATGAAGCGTGCGAATAACGATGGACAAGTGGCACATACGGTTGAGCGCGAAGCGCTTTGGCATGCCCTGACGCCACAAATGTTTTTAACTCAAACACTAAAACGCGCACTGGAAATAGCCGGTGATCAGGTCACCGATGAAGCTTCCGCGATTGAAGCGATCGGCGGACATCCGATTTTGGTGCCTGCGAGTGCTAGCAATATTAAGGTCACCCATCCAGAGGATCAGTGGCTTGCAGCGTTTTACCTTTCACAACAAGAAGGCCAAGCATGATGCGAATTGGACACGGCTTTGACGTGCATAAATTTGGGGGCGATGGCCCGGTTATTATCGGTGGGGTGGCAGTGCCTTATGAGCAAGGACTGATCGCGCATTCAGACGGTGATGTTGCCCTCCATGCGTTATGTGATGCTTTACTGGGCGCGATTGCCGCCGGCGATATTGGCCAGCATTATCCAGATACCTGTGAAGAATGGGCTGGGGCCGATAGCCGGATGTTACTGCGAGACGTTTACACCAAAGTACGAGCGAAAGGCTATCAGCTCGGGAATGCGGATATCACCATTATTGCCCAAGCACCTAAAATGGGCCCGCATATTCAAGCGATGCGTGCGGCGATCGCAAAAGACTTGTGCGTGGAAATGGGCGCGGTCAACGTCAAAGCGACGACGTCAGAGCGTCTTGGTTTTACTGGCCGTAAAGAAGGCATCGCGTGCGAAGCCGTTGTCTTATTGAATAAAGAGGCTCTATGACAGACTTACTGGCACCTTTAGCGTACTTACATGGTCAGCCGACACAGTCCGGGACCTTAAAAGCCTCTCCAGACGATTTTATTGTCTCAGAATCCCTCGGTTTTACGCCATCTGGTCAAGGCGAGCACTTTTTAGTCCGAATTAAAAAGCGGGGTGAAAACACGCAATACGTAGCTAACGAACTGGCAAAAGCCTGTGGTGTTACCTCGCGCCAAGTCAGCTGGGCCGGTTTAAAAGATCGCCATGCGGTAACAGAGCAATGGTTCAGCGTTCACCTGCCAGGAAAAGATGATCCGGATTTAGCGGCGTTTGTCGAGACCCATCCGGGTGTTGTCAGTATCGAGGGCACCGCACGGCATCAACATAAACTACGTCCGGGTGATTTGATTGGTAATCAGTTTACGCTCTGTATTCGTCAGCTTACCGATCCGCAAGCATTGCTCCCTCGTCTTGAAGCCATTGCTAAAGAGGGCGTCCCTAATTATTTTGGCGCTCAGCGATTTGGTCGCGAGGGCAACAATGTGGCGATAGCTCGTGCTTGGGGGCGTGGAGAGCGCAAAGTCCGAGATAAGAGTAAACGTAGTTTTTATCTCTCAGCTGCGCGTGCGTTGTTGTTTAATCAAGTGGTTTCTGCGCGATTAAAGGCTGGCTTGTTTGACCAGACACTGGCTGGTGATTTATGTATGGACGAGCAAAAACAAACGTATACGGTCGAGGCCGGTCTTCAAAAGCCAACCATTACTGCACCGATGACGGGTGATAATGCTTTACCGACCACCGCTGACGCCGAGCAGTTTGAGTTAAATGTGGTAGAACAAGAGCCAGATTTATTGGCGGTGATTCGCGATAATCGCATGCGTCATGACCGTCGCCTAATACGTTTACTGCCTCAGGCCATGACGTGGTCGCACGATACCGATACCTTGACCGTCAGTTTCTTTTTACCTGCGGGGGCATTTGCGACAGCGGTGATGAGAGAAGTTGTGATTGCAAATGAACAAGGAGAGCGTGATGCGCATATTGATTAGTAACGATGACGGCTACCATGCGCAAGGGATCCAAACATTGACCGAGGTGTTATCGAGTATTGCTGATGTCGTAGTCGCCGCGCCGGATCGTAACTGCTCAGGGGCCTCCAACTCGTTAACGTTGGAAAATCCATTACGGGTACGTGAACTGGGCCCCCAACGTTATGCGGTTCAAGGCACCCCGACGGATTCGGTCCATTTAGCCCTGCGGGAGCTGTTGCCGTGGGAGCCCGATTTTGTGATTACAGGGATCAATCATGGGGCGAATTTGGGTGATGACGTACTGTACTCGGGGACGGTCGCTGCGGCAACAGAAGGCTTTTTCCTCGGCGCGCCAGCAATCGCAGTCTCACTTTGTGGTCATCAACACTTTGACACTGCGGCACATGTGGTGAAACAGTTTTTAGCGAAAAACCAGCGTCATGAGGCGCCGAACCATCGTTTGATCAATATTAATGTGCCGGATGTGCCTCTTGACCGTCTTGCGGGTTGGAAAGTGACCCGTCTTGGCGCCCGCCACCACGCAGAAGATGTGATAAAACAAGGCGATCCGCGAGGTAAACCGATATACTGGATTGGCGCGCCGGGTAAAACACAAGACGCAGGACCAGGAACCGACTTCCACGCGATTTCTGAGCAGTTTGTCTCTATCACACCACTGCAAGTGGATTTAACCGCTCATGATACGCTAGGTGTGTTTTCGCAATGGCTGACTGAGTAGTCCCCTCGCGTGCCATACTGGGCTAGCCGCAATGAGGCGGCAGCCTTATTTATCGATTCAAACTCAGTGATAAAGGAAGCAGACGTTGAGTCAAGCGCAATCACTTATTCAATTTTTGCAACAACAAGGTGTGACAAACACTGACGTTTTAGATGCCATGCAAGCCGTGCCCAGACATTTATTTGTCTCTGAAGCCATGACCCACCAGGCCTACGGAAACAATGCGTTACCGATTGGTTGGGGACAAACCATTTCACAACCTTATATTGTGGCTAAGATGACATCGCTACTCAATTTGCAACGAGATAGTCGCATTTTGGAAATTGGCACTGGGTCCGGTTATCAAACCGCCATCCTCGCGAACTTGGTCGATCATGTTTATTCTGTCGAACGGATTAAACAATTACAAATGCTGGCCAAACGGCGCCTTAAACAGCTGGATATTTATAACGTTTCCACCAAGCATGGAGATGGTTGGCAAGGTTGGCCGAGTAAAGGACCGTATGATGCTATTATGGTCACCGCGGCAGCCGCCAACATTCCGGAGGCTTTGTGTGAACAACTTAATGATGGCGGTGTGATGTTGATTCCCATTGGTGATGCTGAGCAAACGCTGATGAAAGTCACGCGTGACGGAACGAGATTCGACACCGAGATGGTTGAATCGGTTAAATTTGTTCCCCTTGTTGCGGGCGAACTGGCATAAACTGCCTGAGCGATGGAGCTGTGTTTTAAAATAGATGAAAATCGCGCTTTTTCTGTCACTATTAGTTTTTTTATCTGGTTGTTCCTGGCGAGGACCGGCACCGGTATCCAGTGTGACGCCCGATTACACCAGTGTGGACAGAGGCAGCTATCGCGGTAGCTATTATGAAGTGAAAAAAGGCGACACGCTTTACTACATCGCTTACATCACGGATCGCGATATTGACGATATCATCGAGCATAATAATTTACAGCCTCCTTACACCATTTACCCCGGGCAGACACTGGCATTGTGGAAGCCCGCTTATCAGCGTCCCAATGTGGCTAAATCGCCTGCTAGGGACCAATCTTCCTCATCTTCTTCTGCTGCCGAGGTCGTCGCCAATGGCGCTTCTGTGGCCGCTGCCACAAAAGCCACTGCAAGTGCTGCGTCGGTAGCAGCATCTTCTAGAAAAGGCGCCGATCCTGGCAAATTTGAGGGGAAAAAGAAGTCAAAAACCGCGACTCAACGCACAAAAGACGTTGAATCGGACCCTTCAGCGGGGTACAGTCAAGTAAAAGAAAAAAGTAAAAAAGTTGTTAATAAGCGGACCGCTAGCGTATCTAACCAACAGATTACCTGGCAATGGCCAGCAAAAGGCCGAATGGTGTCCCGATTTTCTAGTACAGAGCGAGGCAATAAGGGCATAGATATTGCCGGGCAACGAGGACAACGTATTCAGGCAGCGGCAGATGGAAAAGTCGTTTACGCCGGAAGCGCGCTTCGAGGTTACGGTAAATTAATAATAGTGAAACACAATGATGATTATCTAAGTGCGTACGCGCACAACGATTCGTTTTATGTTTCAGAAGGCCAAGCTGTCACGAAGGGGCAAAAAATAGCTTCAATGGGCAGTTCTGGTGCAAACAGTGTTCGGTTGCATTTTGAAATTCGCTACAAAGGAAAATCGGTCAATCCGTTGCATTATCTGCCAAAGCGTTAGCACAGGGGCAAAACCAAAGTGATAACGCTGCAGCCACCGATGTGACGGGGCCGGTTAAAGCAGAAACACATTCTGCTTTGCTGCTACGTCATAAGGGAGGCGCTATGAGCCAAACAAATACCGCAAAAAAACTGGACGGCTTGAATCAAGACGTGGAATTGGACACCGTTGAGGCGCAAGCCACAGAGGTGGCCGAAGAAGTCGAAGAGGCTGTTCAGCAACAAGCAGCCACGTCCAAAGCCTCTGATGCCACCCAACTTTACCTAAGTGAAATCGGCTTCTCACCACTTCTTACTGCCGAAGAAGAGGTGCTTTATGCACGTCGAGCGCTACGGGGTGATGAGGTTGCGCGCAAACGTATGATTGAGAGTAACCTGCGATTGGTGGTTAAAATTTCGCGTCGTTACTCGAATCGGGGGCTAGCGTTATTGGATCTGGTTGAAGAAGGGAACCTTGGACTGATCCGTGCCGTAGAAAAGTTTGACCCAGAGCGCGGCTTCCGTTTTTCAACCTATGCAACCTGGTGGATTCGCCAAACCATTGAGCGTGCCATTATGAACCAGACGCGTACCATTCGTCTGCCTATTCATGTCGTCAAAGAGTTGAATGTGTATTTGCGTACTGCCCGTGAATTAGCGCAAAAGCTAGATCATGAGCCGACAGCGGAAGATATTGCCGCGCAGCTTGATAAGCCGGTTGAAGATGTAAATCGTATGCTCCGCCTCAATGAACGTATTGGCTCTGTGGATAATCCGATTGGTGGTGACTCAGAAAAAGCGCTGTTGGATATCATCCCTGACGAAAAGCAGGATGGCCCTGAATACACCACGCAAGACGATGATATGAAGAAATCGATTGTGCAATGGCTACAGGAGCTGAATCCGAAGCAACGCGAAGTGTTGTCGCGCCGGTTTGGTCTTCTGGGACATGAAGCCTCTACGCTGGAAGATGTTGGGCGTGAAATTGGCCTAACCCGTGAGCGGGTTCGTCAAATTCAAGTGGAAGGCCTACGTCGTTTACGCGACATGCTGACCCATCAAGGGCTAAGTATTGAGTCGCTCTTTAATGTTGAACAATAGACAATACTACCCAAATCATAGCGCAACATTAAAACGGGATAGCAAAGGCTGTCCCGTTTTTTGTTGTGCGGTCATCGATGCTTTGGTGATGATTAACGCGCGATAATCAATGCGAATGGCTTCACCTGGCGTGATTAACGTGATTGCTGCAATGCTTTAAGGGCATAAAGTGCATCTAAGGCCTGACGCGGGGTCATTTCATCTGGATTGAGTGCATCAATTGCATGATCTAATTCACTGGGCTCGGGGAGCAAAGGCAATTGCGTCGGTGTTATTTTACCGACCGACTGTTTGGTATTTGCCGTGTGCTGGCCGCTTTGCTCAAGTTGGGCCAGCTTATGTTTGGCGCGGCGAATGACGGGTTTGGGAACCCCGGCCAGGCTTGCGACTGCTAAACCATAAGATTTACTGGCTGCTCCCTCTTGTACCGCGTGCATAAAGGCGATTTCATCGCCATGCTCCATCGCATCTAGATGAACGTTGACCAAGCCTTCCATTTGTCCTGGCAGTTCGGTGAGCTCAAAGTAATGTGTGGCAAATAGGGTCATGGCATGGATTTTTTCTGCCAGCCACTCGGCACTGGCCCATGCTAAGGACAAGCCATCATAAGTACTGGTGCCGCGTCCAATTTCATCCATTAACACCAAGCTGTTGGCCGTGGCATTGTGAAGAATGTTCGCGGTTTCTGTCATCTCTACCATAAATGTCGAACGCCCTGAGGCAAGGTCATCGGACGCGCCAATACGGGTAAAGATACGATCAACAGGTCCAATGCTGGCGTGCTCCGCGGGCACATAGGCACCGATATGACTTAGCAAGGTGATCAAGGCTGTTTGACGCATATAGGTGGATTTACCCCCCATATTCGGACCGGTAATGATCAGCATGCGGCGTTCAGGATTTAATGTGATCGGGTTGGGGATAAATGGATCCGTCATGACCTGCTCAACCACCGGGTGTCGACCCGCTTCGATATCGATCCCCGGTTGTTCGGTCAATATTGGGCGATGATAGTTGAGGCTATCAGCACGCTCCGCGAGGTTACACAATACATCCAACGCGGATAACGCCTCTGACGCTTGCTGTAATCGCGCCAAATGTGGCAGTAACTGATCAAACAATTCGTCCCATAAGCGTTTTTCGAGCGCCAACGCATTAGACCGAGAGCTTAATACTTTGTCTTCATGCTCTTTTAATTCTGGGATGATGTAGCGCTCGGCATTTTTAAGCGTTTGACGGCGAATATAGTGCGCAGGTACCCGATCACTTTGCGCGCGGCTGATTTGAATATAAAAACCATGCACCTGGTTATAACCCACTTTCAGCGTGTCGATGCCATGTTGCTCGCGCTCGCGGGTTTCTAGTTCTTCTAAGTAACGTGATGCGCCTTCGGACAGGTCGCGCCACTCATCCAGTTCCGCGCTGTACCCTGACGCAATCACGCCGCCATCACGGATCACTACCGGTGGATTGTCGACGACGGCCCGCGTGAGTAGATCGTGTAACTCCGGCATCGGAGTGGTGGCTTTTTGGTGATCGGAGAAGGCACTGTGGTCAAGCTCGGTGAGCAATGTTTGCACCTCAGGTAGCTGCGCCAATGCAGTACGTAGCCTTGCCATATCACGCGGGCGCGCTGAACGCATGGCCAAGCGAGCAAGGACACGTTCAATGTCTCCCACCGGCTTGAGGGCGTCGCTAAGATCCGTGTACAAGCTATTGTCTAGCAGGGTGCCAATGGCATCTAAGCGCTGATTGAGCACTTGGCGATCGCGCAAGGGTTGATGTAACCAGCGTTTGAGTAAACGGCTGCCCATCGGTGTCGTGGTTTTGTCTAGCACCTCGGCCAGCGTGTTATCGGTGCCACCGGCGAGATTTTGGGTGATTTCTAAGTTACGTCGTGTTGCAGCATCAAGCACGACAGAGCTATCTTGCTGATCTTTAACAATGGCACGAATGTGAGGCAGTGCAGTACGCTGCGTTTCTTTAGCATATTGTAAAACACAGCCTGCCGCGCTTAGCCCAAGAGAGCAGTCCTCGACGCCAAAGCCAACTAAATCGCGCGTACCAAACTGGCCGGTCAATTGGCTGCGTGCCGTGTCTAAATCAAACTCCCATATTGGACGGCGTCTTGCACCGCGGCTCACCGATAAGAGATCGGGGTAGGGGAAGTCCTCTGGATACAAGAGTTCGACAGGCTGAGTACGCTGCAATTCCGCCTGCATCTGCTCATAGGTTGTCGGCTCAGTCAGAACGAATCGCCCAGAGGTGATATCTAAGGTTGCAAAGCCAAACTGGTCGTTATCGCACGTTAATGCGGCCACTAGGTTGTCGACGCGTTCACTCAGCAATGCCTCATCAGAGACGGTACCCGGTGTCACGATGCGTACCACCTGGCGCTCAACCGGGCCTTTACTGGTGGCAGGATCACCAATTTGCTCGCAAATGGCAACGGGTTCACCCAATTGCACCAACTTGGCCAAATAGCCCTCCACGGCATGATAGGGCACGCCTGCCATGGGGATCGGTTCACCGCCTGAACTGCCGCGTTTGGTCAACGAAATATCTAATAATTGAGAGGCGCGTTTGGCATCGTCGTAAAAGAGTTCGTAAAAATCTCCCATACGATAAAAGAGCAGCTCTTCAGGATGCTGCGCTTTAAGTTTGAGATACTGTTGCATCATGGGAGTGTGCTTTTCGAGCGCTTGTACTGTCACGACTAGACCTGCAAAATGGAACGTTAAGGGCGTTAGAATACGTGATCGGACCGCAAGGGGTAAAGTTGTGGTGCAGGTTTCTCAACCCAATAAAAAGGAGTGCGCAGTGGACCCTTTATTCTCATTGGCAAAGCGTTTGGGTGATGCCCTATTGGATACAGAATTAACCGTGACTACCGCGGAGTCATGCACCGGCGGCGGTATTGCCTATTGCCTGACCGATGTGCCAGGCAGCTCGCAGTGGTTTCAGCAGGCATGGGTTACCTATAGCAACACCGCAAAGCAAGCATTAGTTCATGTCCCCACGGATTTACTGGCCCAGTATGGCGCAGTGAGCGAACCTGTGGTCAGCGCGATGGCGGAAGGTGCATTGGCCGAGGCTAACGCAGGATTAGCGATTGCGGTCAGTGGTGTTGCAGGACCGAGTGGTGGTAGCGATGATAAACCGATCGGTACTGTTTGGTTTGCTTGGGCGTGGCACAATGGTGAAACGGATAGTGAAGTATGTCATTTTGATGGTGATCGGCGCGCCGTGCGTGAACAAACCATTGAACATGCACTCTCATTTGCGCTACAGCGATTGTCGCCATAATCGGAGGCGTGTCGCATCCGATAGATTTTTTCTAAACAGGGCTAGACACTGTATAAATGGACAGTATACTTAGCCCCATTAATGATAGCTTTTATCTCATAGAGATAGCGTTTTATTTCCTGGAGACCGAAATGGACGATAACAAAGAAAAGGCGCTCGCAGCCGCACTCGGGCAAATCGAAAAGCAATTTGGCAAAGGCTCAATCATGCGTCTGGGTGATGACCGTACCATGGACATCGAAACCGTATCGACCGGCTCTTTGTCTCTGGATATTGCGCTAGGTGCAGGTGGCCTACCATTTGGTCGTATCATCGAGATCTATGGACCTGAATCATCAGGTAAAACGACATTGACCCTAGAAGCCATCGCTGAAGCACAAAAAAAGGGCAAGACTTGTGCGTTTATTGACGCGGAACACGCACTCGACCCAATCTATGCGCGCAAGCTGGGTGTCGATATTGATAACCTGTTGGTGTCTCAGCCCGATACTGGCGAACAAGCTTTGGAAATTGCTGATGCGCTGACGCGTTCCGGGGCCGTTGATATGATTGTTATCGATTCGGTCGCAGCCTTGACGCCAAAAGCTGAGATTGAAGGCGAAATGGGCGACTCCCACATGGGTCTGCAAGCGCGTATGCTGTCACAAGCAATGCGTAAGCTGACCGCCAACATCAAAAACAGCAATACCATGATGGTCTTTATCAACCAAATTCGGATGAAGATTGGTGTGATGTTTGGTAACCCAGAAACGACCACAGGCGGTAATGCATTGAAGTTCTATGCATCGGTCCGTTTAGATATTCGCCGCATTGGTGCGATTAAAGAAGGCGATGAAGTGGTGGGTAACGAAACCCGCGTCAAAGTGGTAAAAAACAAAGTCGCCGCACCGTTTAAACAAGCAGAGTTCCAAATCCTTTATGGTCAGGGCATTAACTTGCAGGGCGAGCTGGTGGATCTGGGTGTGAAACATAAACTGGTAGAAAAAGCCGGAGCTTGGTACAGCTACAAAGGCGATAAAATTGGCCAAGGTAAAGCCAATGCATGTAAATACCTGAAAGAAAACCCCCATATTGCTGAAGAAATTGACACTACCTTGCGTGAGATGTTGCTGCAGCCAGGCCTGAACAACGAAGCTGTAGACGCCAACGTTGAGGCAGATACTGAGGACGAGAAGCTGTAATGGCGGCATCGTGCCAAGAAATAGCGGTGGGCCTGTTGGCTCGCCGCGATCACTCTGTCCACGAGCTAACACAAAAATTGTCTCAACGCGGATTTGATGACGACGCAATTACCCTCACTATTAATGACTGCTTAGAACGAGGCTGGTTAGATGACGCGCGCTTTGCTACCAGCTTGTTGCGTCAGGGGATTAACAAACACCATGGCTGGTTGCGTATCTGCCAAGATGCGAAACGTAAAGGCATTGATATTGAGCTATTAGCCCGCGCAGAGCAAGACGCTGAAGTGGATTGGTACCTACTCGCCAAAGAAACAGCGATACGTAAGTATGCTGACCTAGATGGCCGTCTTCCTCCTGTTGAGCACAAGGTGAAAGCGAAACGCATGCGTTTTTTACAATCGCGCGGTTTTAACTTTGATCAAATCCAATACGCGCTGAATGACGACGATATCGACCCGCATTTCTAAACCAATCCTACTCTGTCTCTTTTCCCCACGCGATCGGTTGTTTACAATGGCGTAAACAATACGATGCTCCCATCGCGTCATTACCATAACCGGTTGCTAACGCAATATTCGATTATCAGGATTAGCCAATGTATATGAGCACTGATGAGATCCGTACAGCGTTTCTCAAGTTCTTTGAAAGCAAAGGGCACCAGATTGTGCCTAGCTCATCGCTCGTCCCTGCCGACGACCCAACACTGTTGTTCACTAATGCAGGCATGAACCAATTTAAGGACACCTTCTTAGGGGCCGAGAAGCGAGACTACACACGTGCGACCTCAGCACAACGTTGTGTGCGCGCCGGCGGTAAACATAACGACCTTGAAAATGTAGGCTTTACCGCTCGTCATCACACCTTTTTTGAAATGCTCGGTAACTTTAGTTTTGGTGACTACTTCAAAAAAGACGCGATTGCTTATGCGTGGGCGTTTTTGACCGAGACGATCGGTTTGCCAAAAGAAAAACTGTTGGTGACCATTTACCACACTGATGACGAAGCGTTTGATCTTTGGCATAACACCATCGGTGTACCGGCGGATCGCATTGTGCGTATCGGCGATAAAGAAGGCGGAAAGCCGTATGAGTCAGACAACTTCTGGCAAATGGGGGATACCGGACCTTGTGGGCCTTGCAGTGAAATTTTCTACGACCACGGTGAGCATATCTGGGGAGGACCTCCAGGTACGCCTGAAGAAGACGGTGATCGCTTCATTGAGATCTGGAACATCGTTTTCATGCAGTTCAATCGACAAGCTGATGGCACCATGGAGAACCTCCCTAAACCGTCAGTTGATACGGGAATGGGGATTGAGCGTATCGCCGCGATTAAGCAAGGCGTGCACTCCAACTATGAAATTGATGTTTTCCAGCAATTAATTAAGCAAGTGGCTGACATCATCGGAGTTGAAGACCTGACCAATCAGTCTTTGCGTGTGGTCGCTGATCATATCCGATCTTGTGCGTATTTGATTGTCGATGGTGTGATGCCTTCTAACGAAGGGCGCGGCTACGTGTTACGTCGAATTATTCGTCGTGCGGTGCGTCATGGTAATAAGTTAGGCAGCAAAGACACCTTCTTCTACAAGTTGGTGGGGCCGTTGGCCACCATCATGGGCACGGCCGGCGAAGATCTGCGTGCGCAGCAAACCATGATTGAAAAAGTCCTAAAAATTGAAGAAGACAACTTTAGTCGTACTCTTGAACGCGGCATGTTAATGCTAGAAGAAGCGTTAGATAAAGTGGATGGCGATGAGTTGGATGGCGAGACCGTCTTCAAGCTTTACGATACCTACGGCTTTCCAGCGGACTTAACCAACGATGTCGCGCGTGAGCGCGGTTACCGCATTGATGAAGCCGGTTTTGAAGCGGCGATGGACGCTCAGCGTCAACGCGCGCGCAAAGCCGGTCAATTTGGCACCGATTATAACCAAACGATTAAAGTCGACCACGGCTCTGATTTCTGCGGTTACACAGGCACAGAGGCGAAAGGTCAGATCACTGAGATTTTCGTGGAGGGTGAATCGGTCGACCATCTGGCATCGGGCGATCACGCGGTGGTTATCCTCGACCACACCCCTTTCTATGCCGAAGCCGGTGGTCAGTGTGGTGATACAGGCATCATTGATACCGACCAAGGGCGTTTCACGGTAACGGATACCCAGAAGATCGGGCAGGCGATTGCTCATTATGGTGCTTTATCCGACGGACAGTTAAGTGTTGGCGCGCAGGCAACCGCGCAAGTCGATGCCAAGCGTCGTCATGCGGTGGCCATGAACCACTCAGCCACGCACCTGTTACATGCAGCGCTCCGTGGCGTGCTCGGCGATCACATTGCGCAAAAAGGGTCCTTGGTGCGCGCTGATGGTTTGCGCTTTGATTTTTCTCACTTAGAGCCTGTGACTGCCGATGAGCTAAAAGCGGTAGAGCGTATCGTTAATGAGCAAATTCGCGCGAACAATGCAGTACAAACGGAAGTCATGGATATCGACGCTGCGAAACAAAAAGGCGCGATGGCATTGTTTGGTGAGAAATACAACGACGAAGTGCGCGTATTGAGTATGGGCGACTTCTCCATCGAGCTTTGCGGTGGCACGCATGCCAATCGTACCGGCGACATTGGTATGTTCAAAATCGTTTCAGAGGCAGGTATTGCAGCTGGAGTTCGTCGTATCGAGGCCATTACAGGTCAAGCGGCGATARATAATGTGTACCAAACCCAAGCCGACTACGAGGCCAAATTGGATGAAGTGCATGGCAAAGCTAAAGGGTTGGAGAAGCAAATCCAACAACTGAAGCAAAAGCTCGCAGCACAAGAAAGCGCTGGATTGATTAATCAAGTGCGCGAAATCAATGGCACTAAGGTACTGATCAGCCAACTCGATGGGGCAGATAACAAGGCACTGCGTAGTATGGTTGATGATCTCAAAAACCAAATGGGGAGCGGGATTGTGCTTCTCGGCAATGTCGCCAACGATAAAGTAGGCTTGATTGCAGGTGTGACCAAAGATCTCACCGGTAGAGTGAAAGCGGGTGAGCTGGTCAATGTTGTCGCGCAACAAGTCGGAGGTAAAGGCGGTGGTCGCCCTGATATGGCGCAAGCGGGTGGTAGCGATGTAAGCGCATTACCCAGCGCGTTAGCCTCTGTCGATGCTTGGCTTGCCGAACGGTTATAATTCGCTAAAAAGCATTTAAGAAAAGTCAAGAAGGTCGCCATGCGCGGCCTTTTTTTGTGATCTAGATTAATAATTGCACTTTTTTTTTGATTCTGTATAGTGCAACGCCTTAGGCGATGTGTCGGTGCTGAGCGGTGATATCGCTTACATTTTATCGCTTTGCTGACCAGTGCAACACTGATTTCTCTTACTCTGTTGTCTCAGATCACGCGCCTTTATGGCTAACGGTATGATGATAAAACAGTAAATTTCTCTGCCCTTTTCTGGATATGGTGTGATAATTCGGCCATAGTGTGAAGTGCGGGTAACAAAACCTCCCGCATTGGCATCACGAGCAGGGAAATAATCCAACGATTGCAGATAGCGAGCCGATACGCTGGCGGGTTATCTGGCTCAGAAACTAATTGAATAAATACAAGATTGATACTCAAGGAGTAGAAGCATGCTGATTTTGACTCGCCGTGTTGGCGAAACCTTGATGATTGGTGATGAAGTCACCGTCACTGTGTTGGGTGTAAAAGGTAACCAAGTACGTATTGGTGTGAATGCACCGAAAGATGTCTCTGTACACCGCGAAGAGATCTACATGCGTATTCAAGCCGAAAAAGGCGCGCCAGCCGGTAGTCAAAACGACTACTAACAAGGCAAAAGAGGTCGACCAGGGTCGACCTTTTTTATGGTTGGTTTTCCCATAAAATCAAAATGAAACGGCGAGAAAACCAACAATAGAAACACCTAGTGGGTGATAATTGTCCATTTGTTCGTAACAAGGCGACTTTTCCCCTAAAAGTGTTTGACATATATCTGGCTCAAAGTAATATGTGCACCCGCAGCGACGGTGAGGTGGCCGAGTGGCTGAAGGCGCTCCCCTGCTAAGGGAGTATACGGTTTGTAGCCGTATCGAGGGTTCGAATCCCTCCCTCACCGCCATGTTGTTGCAAGCAAGATAGATGCGCGTCCGTAGCTCAGCTGGATAGAGTACCTGGCTACGAACCAGGCGGTCGGAGGTTCGAATCCTCCCGGACGCGCCACTACTTGCGGTGAGGTGGCCGAGTGGCTGAAGGCGCTCCCCTGCTAAGGGAGTATACGGTTTGTAGCCGTATCGAGGGTTCGAATCCCTCCCTCACCGCCATTATCGACAAGCCTGCCTTGTGATAATTGCAGTAAAAGATGTGCGTCCGTAGCTCAGCTGGATAGAGTACCTGGCTACGAACCAGGCGGTCGGAGGTTCGAATCCTCCCGGACGCGCCATCACCTCCATGGAAGACCCGCAACACCGTTCAGGATGAACATAAGATTGACGACACGCGCTCGTAGCTCAGCTGGATAGAGTACCTGGCTACGAACCAGGCGGTCGGAGGTTCGAATCCTCCCGAGCGCGCCATCTTCAATCTATGCAAATCCGTCAGCGCGTCCGTAGCTCAGCTGGATAGAGTACCTGGCTACGAACCAGGCGGTCGGAGGTTCGAATCCTCCCGGACGCGCCATTTTGCATTACCTCTTCCTTCTCCTTATTTCCATTTCGCTATCTTTTCATTGTCACCTAAATCGACTTTTCCGTTTATTATTTTCGCTATCGCTGTTGGACAGCGTGTTGTGATACTGGAAAAACGCTTTTTCCAAAAATGGCATAGTGCGCCTCTATTATTAGCCAAACCGTCAAAACCCTCTATGTGCCAGGACGTTTTATCGCGCGATTAACGGACTTGGACGAGATAAATACGCCTTTTCGAGTGGCGGTTGTTCGCGTGCAATGAGCGCATCATGACCCGTGTTGTCAGGTAACAAAAACACAACACGAGATTGTCATTTATGCGAATTGTTAGTATTTTGAACGCCGATGATGCAATGGCCACCAAGATAAATGAATAATAACGGGCCATCCGCGCATCATTGCCAGTAAGAGTGAGTAACAAGGAAGACAACCATGGATTTAGGCCCGCTTTTAGAACAAGCACTGACGCTGATGCTGACCGGTATGGTTGTGGTGTTTGTGTTTCTTTCTACGTTGATTTTTTTGGTCCACCAACTAGAACGTTTTGGTGACCCGACCCCGCCAGCTGCTGCTAAGGCACCCGCTAAGCCTAACGCACAACCTGCATCGGAAAACGTATCGCCCGATGTCGTTGCCGCGATCACTGTCGCTGTCCAGCAGTACCGCCAACGCCATCGTTGAGTGGTAAGGCACATATAAAAAGGAGTTTGTTATGTCTACGCCGTTAGCTATTACCGATGTGGTATTGCGTGATGCCCATCAGTCGTTGTTTGCCACACGTCTGCGTTTGGACGATATGTTGCCGATTGCCGCCGAGCTCGATCAGATTGGGTTCTGGTCATTAGAAACATGGGGTGGCGCGACCTTTGATGCCTGTATTCGCTATTTGGGTGAAGACCCTTGGGTACGGTTACGAGAGCTTAAAAAAGCCATGCCTAATACCCCGATGCAAATGCTTTTACGTGGGCAGAATCTCTTGGGTTACCGCCACTACGCCGATGATGTGGTATACAAGTTCGTTGAACGCGCTCATGCCAACGGTATGGATGTATTCCGCATCTTTGATGCTATGAATGATGTGCGTAACTTTCAAGCCGCTGTGGGTGCGGCGGTGGACGTAGGTGCTCACGCTCAGGGAACAATTTCTTACACCACTAGCCCTGTGCATACCATGGATACCTGGACCGATTTAGCCAAGCAGTTGGAAGATCTCGGGTGTCACTCTCTGTGCATTAAAGACATGTCTGGTTTGCTAAAGCCTTATGAAGCCCATGAGCTGGTGAGCCGCATCAAAGCGGCGTGTGATATCCCCCTATCCTTGCATTGTCATGCGACCACAGGGTTATCAACAGCAACGGCGGTTAAAGCAGTAGAAGCGGGGTTAGATGTCCTGGATACCGCCATTTCTTCAATGAGCCAAACTTATGGGCATACCCCGACTGAAACCGTGGTCGCAATGCTCGAAGGCACTGAGCGTGAAACGAACCTCGACCTGAATAAGCTTGAATCGATTGCGGCTTACTTCCGTACCGTGCGGAAAAAATACGCCCAATTTGAAGGGCAGCTTAAAGGCGTCGACTCACGTATTTTGATCGCGCAAGTGCCCGGCGGTATGTTGACCAACATGGAGAGCCAGCTTAAAGAGCAAGGGGCGGCCGACAAAATAGACGAAGTGTTGGAGGAAATTCCCCGGGTCCGTGAAGATTTAGGCTATATCCCCTTAGTGACGCCGACCTCACAAATTGTCGGATCGCAATCTGTCATTAATGTATTGACCGGCGAGCGTTATAAGAGCATTACTAAAGAGACTGCTGCGCTGTTAAAAGGCGAATACGGAAAAGCCCCCGCACCGGTCAATGCAAAATTACAAGCGCGCGTGCTTGACGGTGAACAAGCGATTACCTGCCGTCCGGCGGATAAATTAGCCCCCGAAATGGAAAACTTGACGCAGGCATTAACCGATAAAGCGTCGACAGAAGGTGTGAGTTTGGCGGAAGAGACGATTGACGATGTCCTCACCTACGCCTTGTTCCCACAAGTGGGTTGGAAATTCCTCCAAAATCGTGGCAATCCTGATGCGTTTGAACCGGTGCCCACCGGAGACTCCACGCCGCCAGTAACGCTCGCGGCGAGCCCAGCGAGCCAAGTTGAAGTTGAAACTTACAGCGTGCGCGTTAATGGCCAGGTGTATCAAGTGGATGTCGGTCCCGATGGCGCACTAGGCGCGATCCAAACTGCTAACGATGCCGAAAAGGCGCCTACAGCATCGCGTGCCCCAGTGTCACAGACGGCGTCTACCCACGCAGAGCCAGTCACCGCACCGTTAGCGGGTAATATCTTTAAAGTCATGGTGACCGCCGGTGAGCATGTACAAGAAGGTGACGTTCTGATCATCCTAGAAGCGATGAAGATGGAAACCGAAGTCAGGGCTGCGCATGCTGGCACTGTCCAAGATGTACAAGTAAAAGAAGGCGACGCCGTGACTGTCGGCATGCCGCTTTTACATTTAGGATAAGAGGGCAGCATGGAAGGATTAATGATCCTGTGGTCGGAAACAGGACTGGCGAATTTCCAGTGGCCACAGCTGGTGATGATGGCCGTCGGTTGTCTGCTGCTCTTTCTTGCGATCCGACGTGGGTTTGAGCCTTTGCTTCTGTTGCCCATCGGGTTTGGGGCAATCTTGGCGAATATTCCCAACGCGGGTTTTAACGAGCCGGGCGGTTTGTTGTATTACGTCTACCATGTCGGGATTGATACGGGGGTTTTCCCGTTATTGATCTTTATGGGAGTGGGGGCGATGACCGACTTTGGTGCCTTGATTGCTAACCCGCGTACCTTGCTTTTAGGGGCGGCGGCGCAATTTGGCATTTTTGCTACCTTGTTCGGTGCTATCTTGCTCAATCTGGTCCCAGGCATGGAATTTAGCCTTCAAGATGCAGCATCAATTGCGATTATTGGTGGTGCGGATGGGCCGACGGCCATCTTCTTGGCTAGCCGACTATCGCCGGATCTTCTTGGCGCGATTGCAGTCGCAGCCTATAGTTACATGGCGTTGGTGCCAATTATTCAACCGCCGATCATGAAGCTGTTCACCTCGCCACAAGAGCGCCAAATTGAAATGAAACAGCTGCGTCATGTCTCGAAAACGGAGAAAGTGCTGTTTCCTTTAGCGGTCTTGATGATGACGATCTTATTCTTACCCACCGCAACGCCCTTGGTTGGTATGTTTTGTCTGGGCAATCTGATGCGTGAGTGTGGCGTCGTCGATCGGTTATCGAGTACTGCGCAGAATGAGTTGATCAACATTGTGACCATTTTCTTGGGGCTTGCCGTTGGTTCTAAGCTAGAAGCGGATAAGTTTCTTCAGTTTGAAACCTTGGGGATCTTGGTGCTCGGAGCGGTCGCGTTCAGCATCGGCACCGGAACGGGCGTCTTAATGGCGAAGCTGCTTAACCGGTTTAGCCGCGATCCTATCAACCCACTGATTGGTGCGGCCGGCGTCTCTGCCGTGCCAATGGCTGCGCGCGTGGTGAATAAGGTTGGACTGGATGCCAATCCACATAACTTCCTGCTGATGCATGCGATGGGACCGAATGTGGCTGGCGTGCTTGGCTCTGCTGTCGCAGCGGGGATATTGCTAGCGTTAGTCGGATAGCCGTGCGAGGTGAATGTAGAGACAAACCGTAGCAAGAACAAAACACGTGAACAGTGAAAAGAAAACAGCGGCAGGCATTGAGTCTGTCGCTGTTTTTGTTAAGACTAGGGGTTTACGCGTTGCGATGACCCTGTGCTTTTTTATTATCTGCGCTATCAAATTTATTACCTGCGCCATGAAAGCATAATGGCATGCGAAAGGAGTCAATATGTCGAATAACTTGTCTCTTGCGATTACCGAATTCGGTGCGCCAGAGGTTCTCTCCCCAGTAAACCGTGCTATCCCCTCACCGTCGGAAGAGCAGGTGTTAATTCAGGTAAAAGCCGCGGGCGTGAACCCGATCGATGCCAAAACCCGTGCCGGACTGGGTTGGGCGGCGGAACATAACCAAGATAAGCTGCCTTGGGTACCCGGTTACGATGTGGCCGGTGTGGTGGTGGCAAACGGCACCAACGAAAGTAAGTTTGATGTGGGTGATCGCGTGGCAGGAATGATTGGTTTCCCGACCGAGGGAGGGGGATATAGCCAGTACGTGGCTGCCGACGCCGGACTGCTTTCCACGGTACCACCCAGTGTCCCAATGGTGGATGCTGCCGCGGTACCACTTGCCGGGCTCACGGCGTGGCAAGCGCTCGAGCATGTCAAACTCGCCCGTGACGAAAAAATACTGATTTTGGCGGGGGCCGGGGGAGTGGGCCACCTTGCGGTACAATTAGCAGTAAGAACGGGGGCTCAGGTGTATGCGACAGCATCGCCGGGCAACCATGAATTTTTGCGCCAGCTAGATGCGAAACCGATAGACTATCACCAGGCACATTGGGCGACAGCGCAGGGCGAGTTTGATGTATTGATTGATTTGGTCGGTGGCGATACGGGCATTGAAGCACTTGCGAGCCTAAAAACCGGTGGACGTGTGGTCACGGTGCCGACCAATACACGTGATATGATCACCGCTGCTGCGGCCGAGCGAGGATTAAAAGCCACGGGGATGCTGGTTGAGCCCAACACCTGGCAAACTCAGCGCTTGCTTGACATGCTTGATCAAGGCGAGCTTCATATTGATATTGCCGCTGTCTACCCTCTAGAACAAGGGGCGCAAGCCCATAAAGCGCTCGAGTCTGGTCATACACGCGGTAAGCGAGTATTAGAAATGCCGTCGTCGTAACAACCATGGACGACTGGTCGGCGTTGGCGACACTGTTTGTCACCAGCTTTTTGAGTGCCACTTTGTTGCCAGGTGGTTCAGAAGCGAATTTGGTTTACTTATTAACTCAGCAACAGTTTGCTGATGGCGTAATTGTAGCTATTGCGACCGTCGGAAACACCCTTGGAGGCATGATCAACTATGCCATCGGCCGTTGGATTCCGGATTATCAGCCGCACCAACGCTGGCATCGTCGTGCGCACTTGGGACTACAACGTTATGGTTATGCGGCTTTATTATTGAGTTGGGTCCCCATCATTGGCGACCCTTTGTGCGTGGTCGCCGGTTGGCTACGTTTGCGTCAATCATGGTGTTGGGCGGTTATCTTTATTGCCAAAGCATCGCGTTACATGGTTATTGTTTGGTCATTTTATTGGGTCACTGGGTAGGAATCATCATATGCAACGCTTATTGTTCGTCGCTGTTCTCGTTTTATCCGTTCTGACAGGATGTCAGCTACTGGAAACATCGCCTCCTGCTACACCAAAGGGGGTGACCTGGATAAAAACAGTCTCGCCACAACCGGGCAGTGCCCAAGTGCCTTATCAACAGTTTACGCTCGATAACGGGCTGACTGTTTTGCTGCACCAAGACCACTCCGACCCCTTAGTCAGTGTCGACATGCGTTATCATGTTGGCTCTGCGCGTGAGGAGCCTGGCAAATCGGGCTTTGCGCACTTTTTCGAACATATGATGTTTGAAGGCTCAGAGCACGTTGACGATCATGGTAAGCGTATCAAAGAAGTCGGTGGCTATAACAATGGATCGACCAACCGCGATACCACCCAGTATTATCAAACGGTGCCGGCTAATGAATTAGAACGTGTACTTTGGTTAGAATCCGATCGCATGGGTTTTCTGTTGGATGCCGTGTCACAGCATAAGTTTGAAGTGCAGCGTGATACGGTGAAAAACGAGCGAGCCTTTCGGATAGACAATGTTCCCTATGGCCGCGTTAACGAAACCATTAATCAAGCGCTATACCCCGAAGGTCATCCTTATTCATGGCCGGTGATTGGTTACGTGGAAGATTTAGACCGCGTTGATGTCGACGACCTCAAGCAATTCTTCTTACGTTGGTACGGTCCCAACAATGCCACCTTGACCATTGGTGGGGATATTGATGTACAACAAACCTTAGCGTGGGTGAAAAAGTACTTTGGTGACATCCCGCAAGGGCCAACTATCCCCGCGGCAGACCCTCAGCCTGTCACACTGGAAGCCGATCGATTTGTCACTTTAGAAGATAAAGTGTCGCAGCCTGTTTTGATCATGAGCTTCCCTACCAGTACGCCTGAGACAGACACCAGTACGCGTCTGAGTGTCCTGGCCAATGTGTTGGGACAAGGGCGAGATAGTGTCCTTTACCAATCATTGGTGCAAACGGGAAAACTGCTTAGTGCAGGTGCATCGCATCAGTGCGGTGAGCTTGCATGCACCTTCGAAATTTATGGTGTCGGCAGTCAAGATCAGTCGTTAGCTGAGGTGCGCACGCTACTGCGCCAGAGCATGGCGACATTTGCGGCGCAAGGCGTTGACCAAGACGATATCAACCAAATCAAAGCCATGGTAGAAGCGGATAACATTTTTGCCCTACAAAGCGTCGATGGCAAAGTAGAACAACTGGCCAGTGACTATACGTTGCATGGCGACGCAAGCATACTGACACAACGCCTAGCCCGTTTGGATGCTGTAACGCCTCAAAAGGTGATGGACAGTTATCAACAGTGGGTAAGCAATCGACCTGCGGTTAACCTCAGTGTGGTGCCTGAAGGGCGTCAAGATTTGGTCGCTCATCCGGCAAACTTTGTCTATCAGCGCCCTGATTATCGCCACGTCGCTAGCCAAAATAATGCGGATACACTGGCGTTACGCAACACGCCTGAACGCTTTGACCGCAGCCTGATCCCGCCCCCGAATGGAAGCGTGACTGTCCATGTTCCTACTATTTATCGCGCGGAGCTCGACAATGGTATTCACCTGGCAGGCACCGTCAGTCGCGAGACCCCTACAGTGACCTTGCAACTTCGCTTGCCGGCAGGTGTGTTGATGGAGCCGAATGATAAGCGTGGTGTCGCCGAACTCACGGCCAGTATGATCACTGAAGGCGGCGCGGGAATGTCGGCCGCTGAATTAACCCAAGCGCTCGATAAACTTGGCAGTCAGATGAGTGTTAATCCCGGTGGCTACCATACGACAGTGACCGTAACCTCCTTAAAAAAGCATCTGGGAGAGACGCTTCTATTAGTGAATAAAGTGATCAGTGCTCCAACGTTTTCCGAACAAGATTTTGAACGACTTAAAAAGCAAACATTGGAGAGTATGGCGTCACGCGCCGACGATGCGGGCTGGTTGGCGGATCAGGCTATTAGCCAATTGCTTTATCAAGATGCCACCTTCCGTGCCCCGCAAGGTGGTGTGGCAGAAGACGTTGCCGCACTCACCCTTGCCGACGTTAAACGCTTTTATCAACAGCATTATGTGTTGAAAGAAAGTCAGCTTGTCGTGGTGGGTGATTTGTCCCGTGAGCATGCGATCAATCTCGCTAACCGGATTCAACCTTGGCAACCGACTCCTGAGGGGCATGCTCAAGTAGCAAGGCCCGTGCCTCGAGACGAAAAAAGTCCACAAATTTGGTTAGTGGATAAACCACAAGCGCCACAAACCAGTATTCGTATGATACGTCATGGCATGCCTTACGACTCAACCGGCCCCATGTTTAAAACCCGCTTAGCTAACTTTAATCTCGGCGGAAACTTTAATGCCCGCATCAACCAAAACTTACGCCAAGATAAAGGTTACACCTACGGCGCCCACAGTGCTGTGTATGGTGGTCGTCAAACCGGGACCATTGAAGTGAGTGCCGATGTGCGTGCGGATGCCAGTGCCGAGGCCATTAAAGAGCTTTGGAAAGAAATGGCCCACGCGCACGAAAATGGATTTACTGAGCAAGAGCTTGCCTATTTACGTCAATCGAGCGGCCAGCAGGATGCACTCAATTATGAAACACCGTGGGAAAAAGCGGGCTTGATTGCGCACATTGAGGCATTTAATTTGGCTGACGACTATCGTGAAGCGCAAAAAGCCATGCTGTATTCACTGACACGCCAACAACTAAATGCCCATGCATCGCGCTGGTTCGATCCTAACGACTACCAAATCATCGTGGTTGGCGATGCAGAGCGTTTGGAAGGGGATCTGCGTCAACTTGGCTTGCCAGTCAATAGGCTGGCGTTAGATTACCGTTAATACCGGTTGGATAAACTTACCCCGCTGCGTGATGGCTTTTGAGCAATAGCTTGTTTATATTGACCACCACGCAGCATACAAATAAGAGATACATTTTGACTGATTTCACCCAGCGGTTAGCGCGTTTAGCGCAAAACCCAGATGCATTGAAGGGGATTGGCCGCGGATTGGAGCGCGAGGCATTACGCATTACGCCAGCAGGCCATTTAGCGCAGACGGCGCATCCAGAGACACTTGGATCCGCGCTGACACACCGTTGGATCACGACGGATTTTGCGGAGTCTTTGTTGGAATTTATTACGCCCGTCAATACATCGGTCAACGGAATGCTTGATGAGCTGCAAGACATTCACCGTTTTACTTACAAGCAAATGGGTGACGAGCAGCTCTGGCCGATGTCCATGCCATGTGTGGTCGCTTCTGAAGACGATATTACTTTGGCGCAATATGGCAGCTCGAATATTGGTCGGATGAAAACGCTTTATCGGCAGGGACTCAAACACCGCTATGGCAGTGTGATGCAAGTGATCTCGGGCGTGCATTTTAATATCTCACTCCCTGAGGCGTTTTGGCAGCATCTGTATCACTCAGAGACTGTTAGCCAAGCTGCGGTGACACAAGGCTATTTTGATTTGATCCGTAATTACTACCGCCATGGTTGGATGATCCCTTACCTGTTTGGTGCATCACCGGCTTTGTGTGGATCCTTTATCAAACATACTGACAGTCCGCTGGCGTTTGAGCACATGCCATCGGGAACCTGTTACTTGCCGTATGCAACGTCCCTGCGTTTGAGTGATTTAGGCTATACCAACAACGCCCAAGCCGACTTGAAAATAGGCTTTAATACATTAGAGCAATATTTAGAAGGATTACGTCGCGCTATTCGTACCCCTTCGCAGCAATTTGCACAGTTGGGGATTCGTGACGGTGAAACCTATCGACAACTCAATACCAATGTGCTGCAAATTGAGAATGAGCTTTATGCTCCGATTCGACCAAAACGTAATGCGGAAAGCGGCGAAAAGCCGACCGAAGCACTAAGCCGCGGCGGAGTAGAGTACATAGAAGTCCGCTCACTAGATGTGAATCCTTACAGTCCTATTGGCATTGAAGAAGATCAAGTGCATTTTCTCGATTTATTTGTGTCTTGGTGTGCGTTATCGCCCTCCGAGCCCATGTCCGATCCGGAGCTGAATTGCTGGCGGGATAACTGGCATAAAATTGTACTTGAAGGGCGAAAACCCGGCTTAACCTTAACCACAGGATGCAATGGCGGTACCTTAACTCAGGCCGAGTGGGGACGTCAGGTGATGGCAGAGCTGAAACAATTAGCCAAAGTGATGGACCAGACCGTTGGTGATAGCCGCTATGAGCGCGTATGCGACAAAATGATTGCGTGTTTTGATAACCCCGAACTAACCTTATCAGGGCGTGTGCTGGCAGACGTGATTGCGCAAGGCGGAATTGGTGGTGTTGGCCTAAGCTTGGCGAGTGAGCACAAGAAGGCATTGGCTGATGTGCCGTATCAGGTTCACAGTGATGTCGACTTTCTCCGAGAAGCCGAAGACAGTATGGCACGGCAAAAAGCGGTAGAAGCCAGTGACACACAAAGCTTTGAGCAGTTTCTAAACGCTTATTTCAAAGATGTGCCGATGGCAGAAAGCTGGTAACTGGAATAATGGCGATGAGCAGGACGCGTATTCTCAACCGATTAGGGATAATCACCGCCATGATATTGTTACCCGGGTGCGCGACGCCGCCACCGGATAACCCCAGTAATGTCTGTGCGATTTTTGAGCAAAATCCTGACTGGTTTGAGGCGGCCGTCGAGATGGAAGACAGCTGGGGGACGCCTATTCAGGTCGCGATGGCATTTGTGAAGCAAGAAAGCGCGTTCGTTCACGATGCTTTGCCTCCACGTGACTATGTATTAGGCATTTTACCCTGGGGGCGAGTGAGCAGCGCATATGGTTATGCGCAAGCACAAGACCCCGCGTGGTCAGACTATCAAAAAGCCACAGACAATGGCGGCTCTCGCACCGACTTTGCCGATGCGTTACAGTTTATAGGCTGGTACACATCAGAAACGCATCGTCAGCTTGGGGTGTCGCAATGGGATGTTTACCGGCAATATTTAGCTTACCATGAAGGAAGAGGCGGATTTCAACGTGGCTCATTTGAGCGAAAACCTGGGCTCAAACGGGTGGCGCGTAAAGTCGAACAACAAGCAAAGGACTACGGTTGGCAGCTAAAAGGGTGCCGGCAACGACTAGATGACAATCTGAGCTGGTGGCCATTTTAAGGCCGCAGTGATGAATGAAGGAGGAAAGATGCCACTACTAGATAGCTTCACGGTTGACCATACCCGCATGAATGCACCGGCGGTACGGGTCGCAAAAACCATGCAAACGCCCAGCGGTGACACCATCACTGTGTTTGATTTGCGTTTTTGTCGTCCCAATGAACAGCACTTAACCGAAAAAGGGATCCATACCTTGGAGCACCTTTTCGCTGGCTTTATGCGCAATCATCTGAATAGTGACAAGGTGGAGATCATCGATATCTCGCCGATGGGCTGCCGCACCGGTTTTTATATGAGCTTGATTGGCGAGCCCCAAGAGTCGGAGGTTGCTAAAGCATGGGAGCTTGCGATGGAAGATGTCCTTATTGTTCCTTCGCAAGATAAAATTCCGGAGCTTAACGAATATCAATGTGGTACTTATGAGATGCATTCGTTGAATGAAGCCAAAGATATTGCTCATGCAATCATAGATGCAGGTGTGACTGTCAACAAAAATGATGATCTATCGCTGCCCGAATCGATGTTGCAAACGTTGCGCGTCGATTAAAACGCGACCAGTCATCCCTCTGCGGTAACACTGCCTTCTGTGTTACCGCCCCCCTCCCGATTTGAGTGTTCTTTTCATTACTTTTGTCTCAATAGCTAGATAAACCCAAGAGAAGTGTAGGCGTCGTTGCAGCTTTTTTGCCTGTTCAAGCACGCTTCTGCATTTTGTCGCTGCGTATTCGCCTGGGTTTCGCTAAGCTGGCAACTGAAATCGACTATCAAAAAAGGCTGTGAAACCCAAAGTGAGTTTACGCACAAGACATCATATTCGCCCCATCAGTATGTATCATTACCTGCTAGGTATCATGTTGTTGGCGACGGTGCCGAGTGCGCAAGCGTCGTTAAATGACTATTGGTCATATGACGAGTTTCTTGCACGGTATCCTGAGCAAAAAGCGCTGACGGCAACACTCGATAAACAAGTGCAATCCGATCCTGCGCCAATGCAGCGTGCGCTGGCACCGATAAAAATTTCAGTGGTCGTGCCGGGTCAACAAATCTCTGATTATTGGCAGCGTAATGTGCGAGCGTTCGAACGTCGCTTACAAGCGCTTAATATTCCTTACCAGTTAAAAGAAGTCACAACACGACCGAACAACGACATACGAGAACAAAGTGCGTCTTTGTATGCGGCGCTACGTGACGGTGCCGACTATCTTGTGTTTACCTTAAACAGTGTTCGTCACCGTAAGTTTATTAATCATGTGCTATCACAGAAAAAAACCAAGCTCATACTGCAAAATATCACCACACCGGTAAAAGCGTGGCAAGGTAATCAGCCTTTTCTCTACGTGGGGTTTGACCATCAGCGCGGCAGTCAGCTACTGGCTGATTATTATCAAACGCGTTATCCGAAAGGGGCGAATTACTCGGTGTTGTTTTTTTCTCAAGGGTATGTGAGTGATGCACGTGGGGACACTTTTATTGAAACCATGAGTCGCTATGGTGATAGTCAATTGGTCTCGGCTTATTACACCAAAGGTGACCAACATTCTGGTTATCAGGCAGCCAAAGCTATGTTAAACAATAATCCGCAACTCGACTTTATTTATGCTTGCGCGACAGATGTGGCGTTTGGGGCAATCAAAGCGCTTGAAGAGTTGGGAAGAGGGGAAGTTGGCGTGAACGGCTGGGGAGGCGGGTCCGCTGAATTGGATGCTGTCATGTCAGGACAACTAGACGCAACCGTGATGCGTATGAACGATGATACCGGGGTGGCGATGGCTGAAGCCATCAAACGCGATCTACAACAAAAAGCTGTGCCTGTTGTATATTCAGGTCGGTTTAACGTCGTCACTCAATATGATGATCCGGATCGAATAGAAAAACTTAAGCAACATGCATTTAGATACTCGGATTAAATCATGCCCACCTTTGGTTCACCTAAATTATCACTATCGCAATTACTGACTCGCTTGATTGTGGTCTTCTTCTTATGTGTGACCGCGGGCGTTTATATACAAAGTTACCAGTTGACCTTGGCGGGGATTAATCAAGAGATTAGCCGTACTTTGGCACAAACTTCTCGTCTATTGCAAAACGTCTTTGATAGTCGCTTAACGGCACTGCAAATTCACCAAAATACCAATGCTGCAAGTATGACACTCCAGTCACTGGTCGCCAGTGAAGATAGTGACGCACTTGATGACTATTTTATCGAACAAGAGCAACAAGATGTTGCAAATACCCCTGACTTTCGTTTTATCGCTAAAGACGACCGTGTGTTATGGCATGATGGCAGCAGCTTGTTTTACGGTATTGATAATGAGGGATTGGATCAGCTGCGTTTGCAATTACGAAGTATTAATCTTTGGACTTTAACCTCTGTCACCACGGATACAGAGCAAGGTTATTTACTGATGCGAAAAACGCCGATCGTTTTTCAATCAAACGGTAAGCTCGGCGGATATTTGTATGTGGTCGTGATGCTGAATGGTAATTTTTCGTTTGTGAAAAGTTTGCAGCGTGCCAGTGACACTCAGGCGGTATGGCTATCGGCAGACAATGCAACCTTAGCATCTACTCTTAGTGGTAACGATGACATAGGCAAGGCGTTAACGTTGCCGAGCGAGGAGAGTAGTCAAGCGTTTCGGCACTATTTAGTGAGCCAATCCAAGCTTCGCATCGGCGGTGAGTCAACCAAAATTTCATTGTTATCGGCGCAACGTAATGACAACATTGTTACATTACAGCGGCAAATGGGCATCAACTTATTGCTCACTACCCTAATCATTATTATCGCCGCTTTTTGGGTCAATCGTTTTGTGAAAACTCGGGTTGCGGATTCGCTCGATAGGCTAATGCGATATAGCCAAGGGGCGCGATCACGTCAACGTACCTTGCCGTTTGCCGGATCCGATATTGAAGAGTTTAATCACATCGGCAAAACTTTAGAGTCGACTTTTCATGCGCTGCACGAGAAAGAGCGCTCCCTACAAGATTTATTTGATTACGCGCTATCACCGATTATTGTTTGGGACACGAACTTTGCTATCACCCGTATCAATCCAGCAGCCAAGTTAAAGCTGAACTATGACGAACAAATCTATGCCTCAAGCTGGTTGTATGAGGCTCTTCACCGTTCATGGTGGAAAGTCATATCAAGCCCCCCAAAATAGAACAGTATCGCTGTCTTGAACCGTTGTTTGTTTCTAAAGCCTTTGGCTCTAAGCTTCATGTACTGGATTTTGGCATTTATAGCTTCCGCCAGGCCATTCGATGCCTTCAGCCGCATTGCATTAAGGATTGCTGGTAAGTGCTTTTTCACTGTCGCCGCTGCTGTCATCAATGGTTTAATTCCACTTGCTTTAACTAAAGCAAGCCACTCTAGCCATTGATTCCTTGCGCTTCTGATCGAACCTCCGTACCAGATTAGTCTTGCTTGCTCTTTGAGCAACCAGCTAAGGCTTGTATCTATCATGAGCTTGGCCAATTTGTTTATAC